>DASTOI010000338.1:0-3163 GCA_035762585.1 Myxococcota bacterium | reverse complement strand
TCGCACGGCTCGGCGGCACGGCTCTGTTGCTCCCGCACGCGCGAGACGAGCGCGGCGAGCGAATTGTTGGGCTGCATCAGGTATCGCTGCGGGAGGCGCGCCGCGATCCGACGCGCCCAGGGCGTCGCTTCGCCGTCATCGGCGGCGGTCGCGGCCGGAGCGCGCGCCGCCGTCAGCAGGCTCGAGCGCTCCGAGCGGTAGTGCGCGGCGAGGATCGCGCGCCACGCCTCCGGGTCGACGCGATGCGCTTCCAGCTCGCGGGTCAGGGCCCGCGTCCCGGCCGCATCGAGCTCGAGCGACGGCAACGCATCCGCGATCGCATCGAGCGCGAGATTCCCGACGAACATCGCGAGCTGCCCGGACAGGAAGCCTCCGTGCGGGTCGGCTCCGATGCGCTTGCCGACGCGCAGCGCGAGCAGCGCGTCCTCGACGGCGGCGGCGGGATCGCCGCCCTTGGTCGCGCTGCGCGCCCGAATCGCGAGCAGGCGCGCGAGCTGAACGCCGCCGAGCGCCGGAGGCAGCGCGGGCTGCGGGCCGGGCGGCGATTGAAATGCGGGATTGCGCGCGACGCGCGCGAACGTCTCTAGCGCGCGCTCGTTGTCGGCGACCGCGCGGCTCGCAAGCTCCGCATCCCAATCGGCGCCGCTCGACATGCCGAGCAGGCGATCGTCCAGAGCGTCGCTGTCGGGCCACTGGACCAGCGCAGCGGCCGCTTGCAGCGTGACGTAGCCGTTCTCGTGCTCTGGGATCGGCGCGGCCGTCTGCATCAGGTCGGCGTCGTCGGGCGGATCGCCGTCGCTGCGCGAGAGCAGCGCGATCGCTCCGCCGAACAGCAGCAGCAGCGCGATCGCGAGTCGCTGCGGCGCGCCCTTCATCGAGTGGGCCTCGAAAGAATGGAAGCCTCCGGACGGCGGCGCCGCGGAGGCCCCTTCTCACTCCGCGCGTCTGCCTCTGCTCGTCGCCTCGTTCCTGGGCGCGCGCTGCACGGGCCGGCTCGCAGTGCGTGCCGAGGCGTCGTTCGCGGGCACCCACACGCTGAAGGGCATCCTCGCGGCGAAACGTACCTGAGCGCTCGCGAAGTCGAGCTGGAGCTCGTAAGCGCCGGGCTTCGCTTGCGGCGGGAGCGCGATGAAGGTGTCGACGGCCCAGCGGCCCGGCTCGACGCGGTAATCCGCCGTGTCGTCCACGAGCACCGCGCCGCCGAACGAGATGCGGGTGCGCAGTCGCCCGCCCGCGCCTTCCTTCGCGCGCGCGGGACAGAGCGCGTAGACGATGCGGTGGCCGAACTCCTCACCGGCGGCGAGCGGCGTCGGCGCGAGCGAGCTCTCCTCGAGCACGAGCAGTGGCTTCTTCGCGCCCGAGCACGCGTACTCGCGCGCCACCTCGGCCTCGGTGCCGAGCAGCTTCGGCCCCGGCAGCTGCGAGCACTTGGCCGGGCGATGGGCGGGGCCGCCCGGCGGCGGCGTGACGCACGCGAGCGAGCTCGCGAGCGCGGCCGCCGAGAGCACGCGGACCCACGTCAGCGTCGAATCACCCACCCGGATTCCTCCTGCGCGGCTTCGGATCGCATCGCGCGCGGCGCGGCCTTGGCCTCCTTCTTCGGCGGCGCGGCCGGGGCCGTGGAGGCGCTTTTTTCAGCCGGGACGACCTGAGCGGGCTCCGTCGGCGCTGTCTCCGCGGGCCTCGCGGGCGATTCGGCGGCGTCGGGCGCCGGGATGGCGGGCGGCTCGGCTTCGGTCGCGGTGAGCGCAGGAGCACGATCGACCCACTGGACGGCTCCAAACGCGAGCGCGAGCAGCGCCGCAGTCGCGAGGGCCCACCAGAGGTACCCGTGAAGACGCGGCGCCCCGCCGGCCGCGCGCGTCAGCGCCTGCGCGTGCGCGGCGAACGGGGCGCCGTCGAGCATTCGGGTCGGACGCGCGGACATCGTCTCCGTGTCGTCGGCGGCGTCGATCACGCGCGTTGCCGGCGCGACGCGGCGCTCGGAAGAGCCTTCCGGCGCGGCCGCACGGGCCTCGTCGGCGAATGCCGCGTCGATGTCGTCGTCGAGCGCTGACGGCGCGCTTGTCGGCGCAGGGCTCGGCTCGTCTTCACTCGCGTTCGGCGGCGGAGTCGGGGCGGCGGTCTCGGTCACCGTCGCCTCGGCCTCGGTCGAGTCGATCGCGGCCGCGTTGGACAACAACGTCGGCGCCTCGCTCGACGCGGTCGCCGGTGCGACGTCGCGCCACACGGGGACGATCGTCGCGCCGCGCCGCGTCGCCCCGGCGCGCCGCAACGCTTCCTGCAGCTCGCGCGTCGTCGCGAAGCGCTCGGCTGGAAGCTTCGCGAGCGCCCGTAACAACGCGCTCGCGACGCGCGGATCGAGGTCGGGCCGCAGCGCGGACGGATCGGGCGGTGCGTCCTCGAGCTGCGCGCGCATCAGCTCGAACGAGGCGGGTGCGCGGAACGGCGGCTGCCCGGTCAGCATTTCGAACAGCACGACGCCGAGGCAGTAGAGGTCGCTCCGGATCGTCGCGTCCTCGCCGCGCACTTGCTCGGGGGACATGTACTCGGGCGTGCCGACCAGCTTGCCGTGGTGCGTCGTGCGCGCGGCGCCCTGCATCCGCGCGATGCCGAAGTCCATCACCTTCACGCGGCCGCGTGCGTCCACCATCAAGTTCGCGGGCTTGAGGTCGCGGTGGACGACGCCTGCCTCGTGCGCGTGGCCGACGCCGTCGAGCACCTGATGGAACAGCGCGAACGCGCTGTCGAACGGCAGCGGCCCGGAGGTCGCGAGCAGCGCCGCGAGCGTGTTGCCCTCGACGTACTCGAGCACGAGGAAGAGACCGTCCTCGTCCTCGATCAGGCTGTAGAGCGAAGCCACGTTCGGATGCGAGAGCTTCGCGAGCGTGCGCGCCTCGGCGCGGAAGCGCTCGGCCATCTCGCCGTCCGCTGCGAGCTCGGGGCGCAGCGCTTTGAGCGCGACGATGCGGCCGAGCGTCAGGTCCTCGGCCTTCCAGATCATGCCGGCGCCGCCGCTCCCGAGACACTCGAGAATCCGGAAGTTGCCCAGCGTCTTGCCGACCTTCGTCGCGCTCATGACCCCTCGGAGCTGCGCACACACCCGGCGCGCTGGCCCAGCGCGCTGCATCGGACCGGGGCGCGTTCCGCTTGACGGCCGACG
>DASTOI010000337.1:0-5075 GCA_035762585.1 Myxococcota bacterium | reverse complement strand
CCCTTCTTGGCGAGCTTCTTGCCGCCTTCGCCGGACGAGCTCGAACCCTCGCCTTCGCCGCCGCCCTGCTTCTGCTTCTGTTGCTGCTCCGCGGCGCGCGCGAAGCCGAAGGTCGCCAGGTCCGCTTCATTCGCGATCGTCGTCTTGCGGCGCATCATGTGTTTCTCCTCGCGGGATTCAGGTGCGCAGATTGCGCACGAGGTCAGCAGCCGTCGGCGAGCGATCGAACAGCTCCTGCACGTGCTTCTTCGAGCCCTTGAGCGGCTCCACCATCATCACGCGCTTGATCGGCTCGTCGCCGATGCCGAAAGAGATCGAGTCCCAATTGACGCCGAACACCGCGTCACCGTAGCGCTTGAGGCACTGCCCTCGGAAGTACGCCCGCGTGTCCTCGGGCGGCTCGGTGATCGCTCGCACGATCTCCTCGTCGGTGACCAACCGCCGCAGCTTGCCTTGTCGCTCGAGCAGATACGCGAGGCCCTTCTCGGGCCGCACATCGTGGAACTGCAGATCGAGCATCTGCGCCTGCGGCGATTCCCAGTCGAGCGACTTGCGCGCGAGGAACGCTTCGATCATCGCCTGCTTGGCGACCCAGTCGATGCGATCGGCGAGCGAGCGCGGATCGCTCTCGAGCGCATCCAGCGTCGCGAGCCAATGGTCGAGCATCTCGGGCGCCCACTCCGGGAGCTCGTGCGTCGCCTGGTACCTCCGCGCGAGCTCGTGGTACTCGCGCTGCAGCTGGATCGCGGTGAGCTTCTGGCCCGACGCGAGCTCGATCGGGCGGCGCAGGCTCGTGTCGTGCGAGACTTCCTTGATCGCGCGCACCGGGTCGCGCAGCGTGAGATCTCGATCGATCGCCCCGTCCTCGATCATCGAGAGCACGATCGCGGTGACGCCCTGGCGCAGCCAAATCGTGTACTCGCTCATGTTCGAGTCGCCGACGATCACGTGAAGGCGGCGGTATTTCTCGCGGTCGGCATGCGGCTCGTCGCGCGTGTTGATGATCGGGCGCTTCACCATCGTGTCGAGCGCGACCTCGACCTCGAAGAAATCCGCGCGCTGCGAGAGCTGGTAGACGCACGGGTGCGCGCGGTTCTCGCTGCCGACCTTGCCGGCGCCGGCATAGACCTGGCGCGTCACGAAGAACGGCATCAGGTGCTCGACGATCTGCTTGAAGGACGTCCGGCGGTCCATCAAGTAGTTCTCGTGCGAGCCGTAGCTGTTGCCCTTGTGGTCGCTGTTGTTCTTGTGCACGAGCAGCTGCGTACCGGCGGGCAACAGCTGTGTCGCCTCGCGTCGCGAGATCTCGACCACGCGCTCGCCGGCCTTCTCGTGAATCACGAGATCGCGCGGGTTCGTCACCTCGGGACAGGAATACTCGGGGTGCGCGTGGTCGACGTAGTAGCGCGCGCCGTTCTCGAGCGTCTTGTTACGGGCGATGTTTTCCTGCTGGTTCGGCGTGTACTTCTCGCCGTCCACCTGGAAGCCCCGCGCGTCCGCGAGCGGGTTCTCCTGGTCGTAGTCCCAGAGGATGTCCGCGAGCCGGTCTTCCCGGTACGCGTTCACGAGCAGCACGCAGCTCGAGATCGGATCGAAATCGCGGTCGTTCTGCACCGCAATGCCGAACTCGATCTCGGTGCCCATCACCTTGGGTATCGCCATCGGCGCTCCACGAAATCCGGGTGACGGGCGAGGCGCCCGCCGCTCAGAGGTATTGCCCGGAGTCGACGTTCTCGATGGAGCGTTCCTTCCGGCTGATGCCCGTAATCAGCGTGCGCACGTTGATGATGCGTTCGCCCTTGCGGCCCGAGATGCGCGCCCAGTCGTCCGGGTTGGTCGTGTTCGGGAGATCCTCGTTCTCCTTGAACTCGTCCCGAACGGCCGTATGCAGATCGTCCAGCTTGATGCCCCGTTCGCCGGAGTCGATGACGCGCTTCACGGCCATCTTCTTCGCGCGCGCGACGATGTTCTCGATCATCGCGCCGCTCGAGAAGTCCTTGAAGTAGAAGATCTCGCGCTCGCCCTTCGCGTACGTGACTTCGAGGAACTTGTTCTCGTCGCCGGTCGAGTACATCTTCTCGATCGTCTCGCGCAGCATCGCCTCGACGGCCTTCGCAGGATCGCTCCCGTAGCGCTGCGTCATCGTCGGATGCAGCGGAAGATCGGCGGTCATGTACTTCGTGAAGATCTCGAACGCGGCCGGCTTGTCCGGGCGGTTCACCTTCACCTTCAGGTCGAGGCGTCCGGGACGCAGCACGGCCGGATCGATCAGATCCTGCCGATTGCTCGCGCCGATCACGATCACGTTCTTCAGCGATTCGACGCCGTCGATTTCGCTGAGGAACTGCGCGACGACGGTGGCCTCCATGTCCGACGAGATGCCCGATCCGCGCATGCGGAACAGCGAGTCCATCTCGTCGAAGAAGATGACCACCGGGACGTCTTCGCTGGCCTTCTCGCGCGCGCGCTTGAAGACCTCGCGGATCTTGTGCTCGGTCTCGCCGACGTACTTGTTGAGGAGCTCGGGGCCCTTCACGTTCAGGAAGTAAGCCGTGGTCTCGCGACCGGTGCGCTCCTCGATCCGTTTCGCGAGCGAGTTCGCGACCGCCTTCGCGATCAGCGTCTTGCCGCAGCCGGGCGGGCCGTAGAGCAGGATGCCCTTCGGCGGATGCAGCTTGTGCTCCGCGAACACGTCCGGGTGGAGGTAGGGCAGCTCGATCGCGTCGCGCAGGATCTGCACTTGCTCGCCGAGCCCGCCGATCTGCGCGTACGTGACGTCCGGGACTTCCTCGAGCGCCACTTCTTCGACCGCGCTCTTCGGCATCTTCTCGAACGCGTACTGCGTGCGCGGATCGATCAGCACGTGGTCGCCGACCTTGAGCCGCTCGCGGCGCAGCGGCGATGCCAGCGTCACGACGCGCTCGTCGTCGGTGTGGCCGAGCACGACGGCGCGGCCGTCGCCGAGCATCTCGACGATCGAGCAAATCTCGCCGCGCTGCGTGAAGCCCGCGCCCTCGACGACGTTGAACGCCTCGTTCAGCACGACGAGCTGGCCTTCTTCGAAGTGCGAGGTGTCGACGTTCGGGTGAACGTTCACGCGCATCGCCTTGCCGTCGACGATGATCTCGGCCGTGCTGTCCTTGTTGCTGCGCAGGAACACGCCGTAGCTGTTCGGCGGCGCGCACAGCTTGTCGACTTCTTCCTTCAGCAGCTCGATCTGCTGCTTCGCTTCCTGCAGCGTCGCGACCAGCTTCTCGTTCTGACGCTCGGCGTCGCCGAGCTGATCGCGCAGGAGCGTCGCGCGGCGGCGCTGCGACTCGTACTCGGCGAGGATGCGATCGAGCCGGCGCCGGAACTCGGCGGAGTCGCCGCCGAAGAAGCGCAGCGCCTCTCGCAGATCTTCCGCCTCTTCCTGCAGCGAACGCGCCATGCTGCGCTCGCTCTCCGCGTCGGCGTCGCGCCCGCTTCCGGGAGGATTCGCGCCGAAGCGGCGCAGGAATCCGCGACGTCCAGAATCGTCGAACTCGCTCATCGCGACCCTCTCCCGGCTACGCCGGCCGCTGCACGCGTTCGGCTCGCTCGCGAAACTGCAAAGCACGTGCCGCGAAGACGCGGACCCTCGATCGGGCACGCAATTCGCGTTCGATGGGTGCGCCGGTCATGGGCTTGCCTCCCGCTCGCCTTGCTCTTCGCCGCTCGCCGCGCTCGAGATTTCGTGGCCTGAGACGTGCCCATCCCACCGCCGGCTTCGAGCGTGCACGCAGTTTCTCGGCTGCGCGCGCACGATCGCCCCAAGTCCCCGTTTTTTCGACGCTTTCGGTGACGGTCGAATCTACGAATGTGAATTTTCGGTGTCAACGGCCGCCCATCGTCGCGCGCGGGGCGACGCGTCCCGGGCGCGGCCTGATGACTGCGCTGCGCAGTTCGCCGCGCGCGAAGCCGCGCTTGCAGCTGCGCTGCCGGCGGGGTGCCGCTCGAAGATGCGAGGTTGCACGTCCCTGATCGGGAAATGCCGGAATCTCGACGGGGCGTCGGATTCTGCACGCTGTCAGTGCGCGGCTGGTTCGGGTTCGAGCACGCGGACGTCCTGCGGCGGAACGAACTGGAACATGCTCGCCGCGGGCGCGCGGTCGTAGCGCAACTCGCTGAACTCGACTTCGGTGCGATTGCCGAACAGATCCACGACCGCCGTGGCACTCGCTTCGCCGGAAGCGACGTCGATCTCGAGCTCGAGCGCCTGATAAGTGGCATCGGCCGTGGGCGTCAGCGTGAGACGCGCACGCGGCGCATCGCAGCGGTCGGCGCGCACCTGAAAGCTGTCCGCGATGCGGCCGCTCCCTAACAAGAACTGGAACGCCGCGCCGGACAGGAACTGCTCGCCCACCGCGAACTTCTGGGCCTCGCGCGCCGCCGGGTCGTAGATCCAGAGCGTGCGCCCGTCGCTCACCACCTCGCTCGGCTCGGGCGTCTCGTAGCTCCAGCGCATTCTGCCCGGCTTCGCGAGCACCACGCGCCCGCTCATCGGTTCGGCGCTCGGCGCGAGTGCGCTGGCCGTGCGCTGCACGAAGCGCGCCTCCAGATCGCGCATGCGGTCGTAGCGCGCTTGGACGCGCGCGGTGAGCGCCGCAGCGCAGTCGGCTGCGGCGGCAGGCGCCGGCTCGGCCGGCTCTGGCGCACGCGGCGCCGGCCCCGCGCCAGGATCGCCGCCGGCGGCGCTCGCGGCCGTGTGCGCGCAAGAGAGCGCGAGCGCTAGCGCTAGCGCTCGTCCGGCGTCACACATCGGCGTCGGCTCCGATCGGCGAGATGAACACCTCGCGCGGCTTCACGCCGATTTGCGGGCCGACGACGCCTTCGCGCTCCATCTGCTCGATCATCCGCGCTGCTCGGTTGTAGCCGACCTTCAGGCGACGCTGCAGATACGAGATCGAGGCATTGCGCGTCTCCGCGACGATGCGCACCGCGAGGTCGTAGTGCTCGTCGACGTCGTCGGGGTCGAGCGCCTCGCCATCCTCGCCGACTTCCTCCGGAATCCGTAACAGCTCTTCGTCGAACTTCGGAGCGCCCTGCCGCCGCAG
>DASTOI010000336.1:0-3520 GCA_035762585.1 Myxococcota bacterium | reverse complement strand
GTGCGGCTCCTCTCCTCCGCCGCGCGCGCGGCGCTGGCGCCGGACCAACAGCTGCGCTTCGCGCCCGACGCGCACACGCACCTCCAGCTGTCGTTCGCGGACGGCGGCCCCGGCGTTTTCGTCCGCGACGTGCGCAAGTTCGGGAAGGTGCAGCTGCTCGGAAGTTGCGAGCGCTCGGCGCGGCTCGCCAAGCTCGGCGTCGACGCGCTCGAGCTCTCAGGGGAGACGTTGTTCGCGGCGACGCGCGGCCGCGTCATCGCGATCAAGAGCCTGCTGCTCGACCAGGCGGTGGTTGCGGGCGCCGGGAACATCTACGCGGACGAGACGCTCTTCCTGGCCGGCGTGCGGCCGACGCGGCGCGCGGGCAAGGCGACGCGCGACGAGTGCACGCGAATCGCGGCGGCGCTGAGGCGCGTGCTGCTGCGCTCGATCGAGACGGGCGGCTCCTCGATCAGCGACTACGTCGCGCCGGACGGGAGCGACGGCGCTTATCAGGACGAGCGCCGCGTCTACGCGCGGACGGGCGAGGCGTGCTCGGCGTGCGGCGCGCGCATCCGCCGCGTCGTGATCGGGCAGCGCAGTGCGCACTACTGCGCGAAGTGTCAGCGATGACCGGCGCCGGAGCGCGGGCCCGGGGCTCGCCGCGATGCTGAGCCTCACCGAGCTGCGCCGCGTCGCGCGCGTGCTCGACGGCACGCGGCGCGGTGCGCGCGTCGAGAAGATCGTGCAGAGCGAGAACGCGCAGCTCGCGCTGCTGCTCGCCGGCGCAGAGACGCTGCCGCCGCAGGAACGATTTGTATTGGGGCTGTGCGCGCGGCCCGGCGTCGCGCGCGTCTCGGCGCTACGAGCACTCCCGCAGGCGCCGGCGGCGCCGCCGCAGCTCGCGCAGTGGCTGCGCGCGCACGCAGACGGCGCGCGCCTGCGCGGTGCCCAGATCGAAGGCGCCGACCGCCAGCTGCGGCTGCGCTTCGACACGCGCGAGGAGAAGTGCTCGCTGCTGTTCTCGATTCTCGGCCCGCGCAGCAACCTCTACGCGCTCGACGCCGACGACCGCGTCGTCGCGAGCGCGCGGCCGCTCGCCGAGACGCGGCGCGATCTGGCGCTCGGAGCGCCATGGTGCTCTCCCGAGGGCGGCCCGCCGAGCGAGGGCGCGGACCGCTTCGCGGCGACGCCGGACGAGGAGTTATTGGGCGCGATCGAGGCGCACTACGCGGAGCGCGAAGAGGAAGCCGGCGAGGCCGCGCTTGCGCGTCGGATTGCACAGGCGCTGCGAAAACAGCGCGCGGCGATCGAGCGCAAGCTGCGGCTCGCGAGCGAGGATGCGGCGCAAGCCGGGAAGGCGGAGCAGTGGAAGCGTTTCGGCGAGCTCGTCGCCGCGAGCCTCGGCAGCGTGAAGCCGGGCGAGCGATCGCTCCGTACGCGAGATTTCGCGACCGGTGAGGCGGTCGAAGTGCCGCTCGATCCGAGGCGCTCGCCGGCCGAGAACAAGGACGAGTTCTTTCGGCGCGCGAAGAAGGCCGAGCGCACCGCAGCGAAGGCGGCGCAGGAAATCTCCGCCGCCGAAGAGCGCCTCGCCGAGCACGCCGCGCTCGAGGCGCGCGTCGCGGCAGCCGGCGAAGACGCGCAGGCGCTCGCGCTTCTCGCTGGAGCACCCGAGCTTGCGCGGCTGCTCGAGCGCTTCGCCCCGCAGCCGGCGCCCGCGAGCACCAAGCCCGAGAAGAAGGCGCGCGAGTGGCGCATCGGGAAGACCGTGCTGGCCGCGCGCCTAACACCCAAGGTCTACCGCGCGCGCGATGGCCTCGAGATCTGGGTGGGCAAGAGCGATGAAGGCAACGACCTGCTGACGACGCGTCTCGCGCGCGGCACCGATCTGTTCTTCCACCTCGAGGGAAATCCCGGCAGCCACGTCGTGCTGCGTACGGAGGGCAAGGGCGAGGACGCGCCGCCCGAGAGCGTGCTCGACGCCGCCGAGCTCGCGGTCCACTTCTCGAAGGCGAAGAACGCGACGCGCGCGTCGGTGCACGTCGCGGCGATCAAGCACGTCAGCAAGCCGAGCGGCGCGAAACCGGGGCTCGTCTACGTCTCGCGCGGCAAGACCATCCAGCTGCGGCGCGATCCCGATCGACTCGCGCGCGTGCTCGCGGCGCGCGTGGAGGACTGACGGCCTCTCAATCGAGCGCCGTGCGCCAGCCCGTCTCGATTCCGGCGCGCAGCGCGCGCTCCAGCCAGTCTGCGGGGATCGTGATGATCTCCTCGCTTCGGGTGGAGCCACAGATCCCGATCGAGATGCGGTGCTCTTGCGAGCTAGGAAGAAGCTCGTGCACGAGCGTGCAGAGCGAGAGCTCGCCGGTCGCGAGCTGCGGCCAGCCGCGCCGCTGAGCGGCGCGCGCAGCGACCTCGGACGACCAGAGCGGCAGGACGTCCTCCCGCGGCACGTGGATGACGATCGGCTCTCCCTGGTGAACCACGCTCCAAGCGCCGCCCTCGCGCACGACGCGCCCAAGAAAGTGAGCGAGACGGAGCTGGACGGCGGTCGTTCGGGGCTGAGCGGGCATCACTGCGCAGCCTTCTCGCGCAAGTACTGCTCCGCCTCGCGCAGACCCAGATCCACCAGCTGTGCCGGCACGGCCACCGCGTTCTCGTCCACGGCGACACCGATGCCCACGAGCACGCCGTCCTCGCGCGCTTTCGGCAGGCAGCGCTCCAGCACCTCGCTGAGCGCGATGCGCGTGACGACGAGCTTCGGCCAGTGGCGCCGCTGCATGCGCCGAGCAACGCGTTCGTCCGACCAAAGCGGCAGACACATCTGGCCGTGGCCATGGACGGCGCAGATGTCGCCGCAGCAGGAGAGCCCCCATGCCCAGCCGCGGCTGGCGACTTCGAGGAAGAATTGCGCGAGAACGGCGCGCGCCTCGTGCTGCTTCACGGTGATCCCGAGCGGGACCGCGGGATGGGGGAACGCAGCCTGCGCGGCGACGCCGCACGCGTCAACGCGAACGCGCGTTCACTGCGCCCTTCAGGCGCGCGCGCGGCGCTCCGATTCGAGCCGCGTGAAGCCGCACACCACCGTCCACGATTTGAAGGCGCTCGTGCAGTCGTTCCATCCCGTGCTCGCGTTCGACACGGAGGAGGAGGAGCGCGTCGAGAAGCTCGCGGACTTCGTGGCGGAGGAGCTGCGGCTGCCCGTCTTCGTGTGGACGCTGACGAACGGGCTCTACCGCAAGCCCGGTGCGAACGGGACGATCAACACGACGGTGCCGGCCGAGCTTTTCGCGCACATGCAGACGCTCTCGCTCGAAGCGATCTTCCTGTTGAAGGACGTGACGAAGCACCTCGCGGACCCCGCGGTTTGCCGCACGTTCCGCGAGACCGCGCAGCAGTTCTCAGGGACGCGCTCGTCGATGTGGATCGTCGGCACGCCGCTCGAGTTCCCGCGCGAGGTGCAGCAGCACGTGGTGAACATCCCCATCGAGCTGCCGAGCAAGCGCGAGCTCGCGGAGATCGTCACGTCGGTCGCGCG
>DASTOI010000335.1:0-7752 GCA_035762585.1 Myxococcota bacterium | reverse complement strand
GCGGCTACCTGCTCGACGGCGCGATTCGTCTGGTCGATTCGACGATCCCCGCCGCGACGAGTGAGCAAATGCGCGCGCATCTCGCGGCCGCGCACGCGCACATGCTCTCGCTCGGCGTCACGTCGTACTTCGCCGCGTCCGTCCCGCCCGATCAGCTCGCGGCGTTCGCGCCGCCGCCGCCCGGACCGCGCGCTCACATCGCGTTCGTCGTCGATCCGGCGCTCGAGCACGATCCCGTGCCGACCGCCGCGCGCGTGCGCGCGCTGCGCGACGGGATGCAGTACCCGGGCCTCGGCGTCGGCACGATCAAGTTCTTCCTCGACGGCGTGATGGAGCACCCCGCGCAGACCGCAGCGCTGCTCGACCCGTATCTCGGCGGCAACAGCGGCGAGCTCTACACGGATCCGGAGGTGCTCGCGCGCCTCGCAATGAAGCTCGACGCCGACGGCTGGCAGCTGCACTTCCACGCGATCGGCGACCGCGCGGTGAGGACCGCGCTCGATGCGATCGAGGCGGCGCGCAACGCGAACGGACCGAAGGACGCGCGCCACACGATCACGCATCTCGAGCTGGTCGATCCGGCGGACGTGCCGCGCTTCGCGGCGCTCGGCGCGATCGCGAGCTTCTCGCCGCAGTGGGCGCAGCGCGACGCCTACACGATCGACACGCTCGAGCCGTACATCGGCGCCGAGCGCCACGCGCGGCTCTATCCGATTCGCACGCTGCTCGGCGCGGGCGCGCAGCTCTCGTTCGGCAGCGACTGGCCGGTCGATCCCTCCGATCGCTTCGACGCGATCGAGACCGCAGTCACGCGCGAGCGCGCGACGAGCGGCGCCGGCGCGCTGCCCGGTCCGCTCGGCGCAAACGAAGCGCTCTCGGTGCGCGAGGCGCTGCGCGCGTACACCGCCGGCGCCGCCTATCAGCTGCGTCGCGAGCACGAGCTCGGAACGCTCGCACCCGGGCTGCTCGCCGACCTCGTCGTGCTGGGCGCGAACCCGTTCGAGATCCCGCCGGCGACGATCTCCGAGCTGCGCGTGCTCGAGACCTGGATGAACGGCGAGCGCGTCTACGAAGCGGGTCCGCTCGCTTCCGCGGATTCGGTTTCGGGGCCGGAACCGGCGCCCGCTCGCTAGCAAGCGAAGCGCGCAGCGAGGCGGAGTCTTCCGAGCTCGTCGCGATGCGCTCAGGTTCGAGAGCGCGCCCGCCACGCCGAGCCGACGCCGGCCACGTACCAGCTGGAGGCACCTTTCATGCGCCGGGTCTGCACGCTCGCCCTTGCCATCCCGCTCGCCTTCTCCGTTCTCGCGAGCGGCGCGTCGGCCGTCACGGTCGGGCAGACCGACGACTTCGAGGATGGAACCACGCAGGGATGGCTCGTGAGCTTGCTCGGGATGGGCGTGCATCCCGCGCCGCCGATGAACGTTCCCGGCGGAGGGCCGGCGGGTGCGCTCGACAGCTACCTCGCGCTGACGGCAGTCGGCGGCGCGAGCGCCGGCAGCCGTCTCACCGCAATCAACGTGACGCAGTGGACGGGCGATTACGCGAGCGCCGGCGTCACGTTCATCGAGATCGACCTCCTCAATCTCGGTCCGACGGACCTGAGCATCCGGCTGTTCCTCGAGAACCCGATGGGCGGGCCGCCGGTCGACACGGCCGTGACGGACGCCGTGTTGCTCCCGGTCGGCCAGGGATGGGTGCACGTGAGCTTCGCGGTGAGCGCGAGTGACCTGACCGTGCTGACGGGAGACGTGGACACGCTGCTCGCGAACGTGACGGCGCTGCGGATCTTTCACAGCCCGAACGCGGAGTTCCCAGGGCCGGCGATCGTCACGCAGCTCGGCATCGACGACGTCACCGCGCTCCCCGAGCCGAGCGGCGCGCTGCTGATCATCGCCGCGCTCGCCGCGCTCGCCGCGCAGCCGAGAGCGCGCCGGCGCCTCCGCAGGTAGAGCGCTCGCGGGCTCGTTCGCTCGGCGGATGCCTTTCGCATCCGCGCGGCAGTCCTAGCTTGCGCGCACGCCGGCTTGCCGAGCGGCGCAGGCCGCGCGCAGTGAGCCGGAGCCGAACGGAGCTCGAACGAAACTGGGGGATTTCCGGATGCCCGCAGCGAGCAGCGATCTGAAACGCTTCGAGGTGAGCGACGAGCGCGGCTTCCTGCCCGAGCGCGATCCGGAGCGCGCGCTGCCGGCGCCGCTCGCACTTTGGCAGGAGCTCGCGAGCGAGCTGCCGAAGCGGCTCGCCGCGCAGCGCGTGCGCGATGCGGTGCGCATGCTGCCGCGCTTCGAGCTCGCCGCGCTGCGCTCGCCCGCCGAGGAGCGCGCGGCGATGCGCGCGCTCTCGTTCATCGGCCACGCGTTCGTCTGGGAGGGCGCCGCGCCCGCTGCCGCGCTTCCCCCTCACCTTGCCGCGCCGTGGTGCGCGCTCGCAGCGAAGCTCGGCCGCCCTCCCATCCTTTCTTATGCCTCCTACGCGCTCGACAACTGGCGGCGCCTCGACGCGCAGGGTCCGCTGCGCGTCGACAACCTCGCGATTCTCCAGAACTTCTTAGGGGGTCAGGACGAGGACTGGTTCATCCTGATCCACGTCGAGATCGAGGCGCTCGCCGCGAAGGCGCTGCGCGCCGCGCTGCCGGCGCTCGCGGCCGCGCGCGCGGGCGAAGCCGCGGAGCTCGGCGCGCGCCTCGAAGAGGTCGCGAGCGCGCTCGAGGCGATGCTCGCCACGCTGCGCCGCATGCCCGAGCGCTGCGATCCCTACATCTACTTCCACCGCGTGCGGCCGTTCATCCACGGCTGGAAGAATCACCCCGCCCTGCCGAACGGTGTCGCCTACGACGGCGCGGCCGAGTTCTCGGGCCCGCAGCTGTTGAGGGGCGAGACCGGCGCGCAGAGCACGATCGTGCCGGTGCTCGACGCGCTGCTCGGCGTCGCGCACGCGCCCGACCCGCTGCGCGCCTACCTCGACGAGATGCGCGCCTACATGCCGCCCGGCCACCGCGCGTTCCTCGCGCACGTCGAGGCCAGCGGCTCCGTGCGCAGCGCGGTGCGCGATCTCCGCGGCGCCCATCCGGAGCTCGCCGAGATCTACGACGCGTGCCTGCGTTGGCTCGAAGCGTTCCGCTCGCTCCACCTCGACTACGCCGCGCGATATATCCACTCCCAAGCCGGCGGCGGCGCGAACCCCAGCGACGTCGGCACCGGCGGCACCCCGTTCATGAAATACCTCGCGAAGCACCGGGACGAGACGCGGAAGCACCTGGTGGAGTGAGCAGCCGGCCTGATAACTCCAAGCGGCTTCGCCGACCCAACTCCCGCCCCGAGCCGAGCACGAAGTCCGGCCCGAATCCTCTCCGATGTGCAACAGCCACGCCTGATAACTGAAGAGCCCCCGCGACTCGCAATGCAGCGAAACCGCGCGCAGCGTGCGCCGATCGCGCCTCTAAGGCGCGATCGGCGCACCGTTCCACTGAAGTCAGTCGCGAGACCGAGCACCCCGCTCGCAGGCGTCCCGGGACCCTGCCGCCAGCGAGGGGCGGGACGGGGGTCCTGGAGCGGAGGGCCGGCGGACGGCACCGCGACCATGCAGCACGCGAGGTCGGGACGACCATCCGCATCCGCGACCACCTGGTTGCCCTGCCAACGCACGCGACGAGCTCGAAGCAGGCTCGCCCGGATGCGCGCTGACCTCCTGCCCGCGCAGCACCCTGATAAGGCCCGCAGCGGAACGGAGCCCCCTCCCGCCCCGAGCCGAGCAACTAGTCCCAACCGAGTCTTCGAAAACCCAAGAAGGAAAAGCGGGCGACCCGCGCACCCTGCGAGTCGCCCGCCCCGGCGCAAATTGTTACGGAGTCTGATCGCCCTGAATGTTCCACCCGATGTCGTCCGCGAGCGGAACCACCAGCTGCGTCGCGTCGTCGAGCGGCGTGTCGTAGGCCGCGTTGGGGCCCGCCGAGAGACACATCACCGCGTGATTGTCCTCGTTGGCCGCCGTCGTCACGCGCGCGCCGTCCAGATATCGGACGTTGCACACGTACGGATGGCCCCACGGATCGAGCGGGATCTGCTTCAGGTAGGGCCCGTTCCAGCCGGGCGGCTCCGGCGCCGAGAGGCTCACCGGGTAGATCGGATTCAGCGCCGCCGTCTGGTTGCGGATCAAGTGATCCTGCAGCGATCCCGCGGTGCCGCCGCTGCCGCCGCCGTCCCAATTGCCGGCCGTGCCTGCGCCGGTCGGAATCAGCGCGGCGTTGATCGGCGCCGGCAGCCCGACGAGGCGCGAGAGCTCACCGGCGTCGGTGAGGTTCGCGTCGTCGTTCACCGGCCACATGCCCGTGTCGAGTTGGAAGGCCATGATCGCCTGGCCGATCGCCTGAGAATCCGACAGCGCCCGCGCGCGCCGGCCGTCGTTCACGTACTTGATCACCAGCGGCGTCAGCGCCGCCGACAGAATCGCGAGAATCGCCACGCCGACCAGAATCTCGATCAGCGTGAAGCCTCGCGCGCTCCGTCTCTTCTCTCGTCGCAATGAGCTCGTCACGGTTCGTTCCTCCCCAAGCTTGGGTTTGCTCTCGCCTCGGAATTGAGGCCGGTCTCGCGCATCCGCACCGCCCGGGCGTCGCTCGCAGCGAGCTCGGCGAGCCGCTGCGCAACGCCCTCGCGGGCCGGATCCGCGAAGCTCGAAAGCGCGAGAAAGCGCTGGTACGCGAAGCGCGCCGCGTCGCGATCGCCGGCGGCGTCGGCTGCGAGCGCGAGGTTGTAGTGCGCGTCGCTCGCATCGGGCTGCGCGCGCAGCACGGCGCCGAGCAGCGCGCGCGCGTCGGCGAAGCGCTCGCGGCGGATCAGCGCCGCGCCGAGGTTCACGGCGATCTCCGTGTCCTCGGGCAGCGCGCGCTGCGCGGCCGTCAGCAGCTCGAGCGCGCGCACCGTCTCGCCGCGCGCGAGCGCGAGCAGCCCGCGCGTCGCCGCGATGCGCGGGTAGTCGGGCCGCCCCGCTTCGGCGCGCGCGAGCCAGCGCTCCGCGCCATCGAAATCGCTGGCGGCGAGCGCGAGCCGCGCGAGGTTCACCGCTGCCTCGGCGAATGCGGGATCGAGCGCGAGTGCGCGCTCGTAGCCCGCGCGCGCATCGTCGGCGAGGCCGCGCCGCTCGGCGGCGAGCGCGGCGTGGAATTGCTGCTCGCTCGCGCGATAGGCCGCGAGATCGCGGCGCTCGTCCGCGCGCGCGGCGCCCGCGAGCGCCCACGCGCAGGCGAACACCGCGGCGCAGCGAGTCAACGTGCGCATCTCAGAACGCTCCGTACGAGCGGTCGCGCGGAACCCGCCACCACGGACGGCGCTGCGAGCGCGCGGCGCGCAGCGCGTCCACTTCGTCGAATGCTGCGCGCGCTTCGGCGCTGACGCGCGAGATGCGCGGCGAGTCGAGCACGGTCGGCGTCAGGAAGATCAGCAGCTCGGTGCGGATCTCTTCCGTGTGCGTGCTGCGGAACGCATTCCCCAACAAGGGAAGGTCGCCGAGGCCGGGCACCTTGCGCTCGAGCTCGAGCTCGCGGCTCTGCACGAGGCCGCCGAGCACGATCGTCTCGCCGTCGTGCACGCGCAGCACCGAATCGGTCTCGCGGATGTCGACGACCGGCAGGCTGCCGTTCTGCGGCTGCGTCGGGTTCGCGCGGGGCTGCAGCTCGATCGACGCGACCTCGGAGACGCTCGGCCGCACGTGGAGCGTGATGTAGCCGTCCTCCGAGACCTGCGGCGTCACGTCGAGGTTCACGCCGACCGGAATCACGTTCGGCACGAACTCGGTGTTCGTCTGGACGACGTCCTCGCTGACGATCGTCTCGGTCTCGGCGACGAAGAAGACCTGATTGCGAACGGCCTTGATCATCGCCTTGTGGTTGTTGAGCGTGCTGACGCGCGGGGTCGAGAGCACGCGCACGTCGGTCTGCTTCGCGAGCGCGCGCACGATCGCGCCGAAGCCGTCCTTCGCGATGCCGATCGAGATGCCGCCGTCGTTCAGCACCGGCGCGAGCGCCTGCGCGAGGTTCGCGTTCTTGAGGCCGGGAACGATCAGGCGCTCGAACACGCCGTTGTCGCCGGCCGCCTCGATGTCGACGCCGAGGTCGAAGTCGTCGTCGAGCCGCACCTCGATGATCTGCGCGTCGATCAGCACCTGGCGCTGTGTGCTGTTCGCGACGTCGGCGAGGTAGCGCTCGACTTCCTCGAGGACGGCGCTCTCGGCGGTGACCGTCACGAGCCCGGACTGGCGCGACACGATCACGCGGCGCGCCGCCAGCGCGCTGCTCGTGGGCGCGCCGTCCTTGCTCTCGCTGGTCGCGTCGGGCGCGCCGAACACGAGCGTGCGGATCGCGCCCTCGACCTCGGACCAGAGATCGACCTGCTGCTGCGTCTCGATCTCCGAGACGCTCGTGTCCTGAGCGCCGCCCGCGCTGCCGGAGCTCCCGCCGGAGCTGCCGGCGCCTCCGCCGCCGCCCATGCTCGTGCTCTGGCCCGCGAAGCCGGCGAGCGAGACGCGCGTGTCGCCCTTGCGCGTGTAGCTCGGGTAGTCGACCTGATAAGTGTGCGTCACGCGGTCTTCGCGGAAGATGCGCAGCAGGTCGCCTTCGAGCGCGTAGCGATAGCCACGCCCGGCGACGACCTGGTCGAGCACCTCGAGCAGCGAGACGTTCTTCAGGTCGGCGCTGACGACGCCGCGCACGTCCTCGTCGACGACGACGTTCAGCGGGCTCTCCTTGACGAGCCCGAGCAGCACGCCGCGCAGGTCGGCGTCCTGCACGAACAGGCTGAAGCGCGTCGCCTCGAGCAGGCGCATCGCCGGCGGGCGCGGCGCGTCCTCGGGCAGCGAGAGCGTGCGCGGCGTGAGCGCGTTCGGCGGCGCAGGGCGCTCGCGTTCGGCCTCGGCGTGCGGCTCCGCTGGCGCCGGCGGCACGCTGCCGCGCGGCGCGCTCGCGCACGCGAGGCCAGCGCACAGCGCGCACGCGAGGCCCGCGCGCAGCGCGAGCGCAGCCGCGGCGCGCGCGGACGAGATTCGAGCGCGCATCACGGCGTCTCCTCCTCGAGCGTCTTCAGCAGCTCGGCGTCGCCGGCGGCGCCCGCGGGCTCGGGCGGCTCTTGCACGAATACGCGCAGCTCGGCGCCGCCGTCGTCCAGCACGACCGAGCGCGTCTCGATGCGCAGCACTTCGCGGCCGTCGACGAAGTCGCCTTCGACGAGGGGCGCGCCATCGAGCCACGCGACGCGCCGTTCGGCGCCGAACAGCGTGCCGACGAGCGTCAGCACAGGGCCGCTCGCGCCCGGATCGGCGACCGCGAGCGAGTCGGCCTCGGCGCGCGTGAGGAACGGACTTCGCGCGCGCTCGGGGTTCGGCAGGCTCGCGAGATATGCGTGCACTCGCGCTGCGTCGACGTCGGCAACGGCCGCCGTTTCTTCGCTCGCCTCGCTCTCGACCGCGAGCGCGGCCTCTTCCTCGGGCGATGCGACCGCGGGCGGCGCCCCGCTCTGCCAGTAGATCACGTTCTCGAGCACGACCGCGGCGGCGGCGATCGCCAGCGCTACGCCGACTTTCTTCTGGTTCATCGGCTCGCTCCCGGCGCGCGCGTGAACCAGGTGAGCTGCGCGCGCACTACGACGCGCGTCGCATCGCGCTTCATGTCGAGCGCATCGAGCCGCGCCGGCACGAGGCGCTGCTCGATGCGCGTCAGCAGCGCGAGCGCGTCCTCGTAGCTCGCGCGGAAGCGCAGCTCGATCG
>DASTOI010000334.1:0-2399 GCA_035762585.1 Myxococcota bacterium | reverse complement strand
GTTCACGTAATCGACGATCGGCCGGTCCGCGACGTCGACGGCCACGAGGCCGACCAGCTTGCCCGCCTCGCTGCGCACCATGTCGGGGCCGTTCGTGAACTCGAGCCTCGCGAGCTCGCGCAGCGGCACGAGCGCGCCGCTCGAGGTGGGCACGAGCGTGCGGCCCACCGCCTCCGGGTCGTCGCGGAAGTCGCGCGCGTAGCGCACCTGGATCGCGTAGCGCTCGCGGCCCTCGACCGTCTGCGAGACGTTCACGCCGCCGATCGCGGCCTCGAGCGCGGTGTTCACGTCCTCGACCGACACGCCGTAGCGCGCCGCGCTCGCGCGATCCGTGCGCGCGTCGAGGTAGAACGCGCCGGTCGCGCGCTCGGCGAACGCGTTGCGCGTACCGGGCACTTCCATCAACGCCTGCGCGATCGCGATCGCGGCTTGCTCCACCTGAGCGATGTCGTCGCCGAAGATCTTCACGCCGAGCTGGCTGCGGACGCCGGTCGCGAGCATCTCGGTGCGCGTTTGGATCGGCATCCACCAGAGATTCGGCATGCCCGGGTAGCGGAGCTTCTCGTCGAGCTCGGCGACGAGGCCATCCCACGTGAGGCCTGCGCGCCACTTCTCACGCGGCGCGAGCTGGACGATCGTCTCGACCATCGTGAGCGGCGCGGGATCGGTCGGCGTCTCGGCGCGTCCGATCTTGCCGAAGACGCGATCGACCTCGGGCACCTCGCGCAGCTCGCGATCCATGAGCTGCAGGATTCGCGAGGCCTCGGCGATCGACATGCCGGGCGGCGCGGTCGGCATGTAGAGCAGCGTGCCCTCGTTGAGCGGCGGCATGAACTCGGAGCCGAGCGCGAGGAACGCCGGCACCGAGCTCGCGAGCAGCGCGACCGCTCCCACGACGACGAGCACGCGCCGCCGCACGACGGTGCGCACGACGGGCGTGTAGGCATTGACGAGCCAGCGGTTGATCGGGTTGTCGCTCTCCCCGCGAATGCGTCCGCGGATCAGGAGCGCAGCCAGCGCGGGCGTGAGCGTGACCGACAGAACCGCGGCGAAGCCCATCGAGTAGGTCTTGGTGTACGCGAGCGGCTTGAACAGCCGGCCCTCGGTTCCCTCGAGCGCGAAGATCGGCAGGAACGAAACCGTAATCACCAGCAGCGCGAAGAAGATGCTGGGCCCGACCTCCTGCATCGCGTGCAGGATCACCTCGCTGCGGTCGCGGGATCGGCCCTCCGATTCCCACGCTTCGAGTCGCTTGTGGATGTTCTCGACGAGGATGATCGCGGCGTCGACCATCGCGCCGATCGCGACCGCGATGCCGCCCAGCGACATGATGTTCGCGTTCAGGCCCTGGTAGAGCATCGGCACGAACGCGAGCGCGACGCCGATCGGAATCGTGAGGATCGGAATCAGCGCGCTGCGTACGTGCAGCAGGAACACGAGGATCACGAGCGAGACGACGGCCATCTCTTCGAGCAGCGTGTTGCGCAGCGTCGCGATCGCGGCGCGGATCAGGCCGGAGCGGTCGTACGTGGTGACGATCTCGACGCCCTCGGGCAGGCCGGCGCGCACGGAGGTGAGCCGTTCCTTCACCGCGTCGATCACGCCGAGCGCGTTCTCGCCGAAGCGCATCACGACGATCCCGCCGACCGCCTCGCCCTCGCCGTCGAGCTCGACGAGGCCGCGGCGCATGTCGGGCCCGAACACGACCGTCGCGACGTCTCTCACGTAGACGGCCGCTCCGCCTACGCCCGCGCGCAGCGGGACGAGCTCGAGATCCGAGAGCTCCCGCACGTAGCCGCGGCCGCGGATCACCTGCTCGTGGCCGGAGACCTCGAGCACCCCGCCGCCCGTCTCGTAATTGGCGCTGCGCACCGCCGCGACGACGTCGCGCAGCGGAATGCCGAAGGCGCGCAGGCGCTCGGGATCGACCTGCACTTGGTACTGGCGCACGAAGCCGCCGACCGAGGCGACCTCGGCGACGCCGGGCACGCTCGCCAGCGCGTAGCGCACGTTCCAATCCTGGAGGCTGCGCAGCTCGGCGAGATCGTGCTTGCCCGAGCGATCGACGAGCGCGTACTCGAACACCCAGCCGACGCCGGTCGCGTCGGGCCCGATCGTCGGCGTCACATCCGCCGGCAGCCGCGCCTTCGCGGCGTCCATGTACTCGAGCACGCGGCTGCGCGCCCAGTACAGGTCCGTGCCGTCCTCGAAGATCACGTAGACGAGCGAGAGCCCGAAGAACGACTGCCCGCGCACCGAGTGCACGCGCGGCGCGGAGAGCAGCGCCGTCGAGATCGGGTACGTGAGCTGGTCTTCGACGAGGTCTGGACCGCGGCCTGGCCACTCCGCCCAGACGATCACCTGCACGTCCGAGAGGTCGGGGATCGCGTCGAGCGGCG
>DASTOI010000333.1:0-3807 GCA_035762585.1 Myxococcota bacterium | reverse complement strand
GCCACCGTCACGAGCCCTGGCTGCACCGCTACTCGCGCGCCGAGATCGCGAGCGAGCTCGCGCGCGCCGAGGACGCGATCGAGCGCGCGACCGGCAGCCACACGACGGGCTTTCGCGGTCCCGGCTACAGCCTGTCGCGCGACGTGCTCGAGGAGCTCGCGCTGCGCGGCTACCGCTACGACGCGTCGACGCTGCCGACGTGGATCGGTCCGGCCGCGCGCGCTTATTACTTCATGACCGCGAAGCTCGACGACCGCCAGCGAGAAGACCGCGCCGCGCTGTTCGGAGGCGTGAGCGACGCGTTCCAGCCGATCACCCCGTATCGCTGGCAGCTGCAATCCGGCTCGCTGCTCGAGATCCCCGTGACGACGCTGCCGTGGGCGCGCACGCCGATTCACCTCTCGTACGTGCTGTTCCTCGCGGGTCGCTCGCGAGCGCTCGCGCTCTCCTACTTCCGTGTTGCGCTGGCGACCTGTCGCGCAGCCGGCGTGGCGCCGTCGATCCTGCTGCACCCGCTCGACTTCCTCGGCGCGGAGGATGTGAGCGCCCTGTCCTTCTTCCCCGGCATGCAGCTCGCCGGCGCGCGAAAGCGAGACGTCGTCGACGAGGCGCTCGGGCTTCTCAGCGCGAAGTTCCGCGTGGTGAGCATGGGCGAGCACGCGAGCGAGGCCTCGTCGCAGCCAAGGCTTCGGCTGCGGTCGCCAAAGCCGACGCGTCCGCAGGAGCCTCTCAGGGACGGTTCTGCGGGCGCGCGCTGACGCTCTTCGCGGCGCCCGCCCACTCTCGCAGCACCTCGTACTTCGGGCTGGTCGGTTGGTCCCACCATTCGAGAGCTCCCCAGCTCCCGTGCTTGCCGTATCCGCTCGTCGACGAGAAGTGGACGAAGAGCCCGCCTCCCGCCTCGCGCCACTGCGCGAGGTGAAGCTGATAGAGGCGGCGCATCTCCGGAGAGCGATTGAACGAGATCAGCCGCTCGGTCAGGCCCGGAACGCGCGGATCCCCGCGCAGATGCTGGCCTCCTTCGTACGCGACGAGCGGAAGGCCGAACGAGCGGGCGATCTCGACGGTCGCCTGCAGGCGCGAGCGACTCGCCTCGATCTCTGCGCGGAGCACGCGAGCGAGCGCGGGATCGTCCAGCGTCGCGAGCGCCGGGCCGTCGCGGCGTGATGCGCGCCCTCCGAAGTACGCACCGATCGCGTACACGTCGGCGCGCTTCGCGGCGTCGTTCCAGCTCAGGATCTCTCGCGCGCCTTGCTCGTTCCCGAACTGGCCGGCGAGCACGCGCACGATGCGCTTCTCGCCCCCGAACACGCGCGCCCAGATCGCGAAGATCTCCAGCGAGCGCCGCGCGTAGAAGCGCTGCGCGGCGACTCGCTCGCGCGGCGCGAGGCGCAGCCGGATGCCTTCCGCGCGCGCATGGCGCGCCTGCTCGAACTGGCCGTTCCACACCTCGTTCGAGTACTCGATCCACGGGCGCGAGCCCGGCGCGAGCTTCGCCTTCGCGAGCCGCGCGAAGGCCTCGACGTACGCATCGTCGGCGCCGTGCGGGATGCAGAACCACGGCTCGGCGCCGAGCTGGTTGGCGAGCTCGATGAGCCACTCGACGGCGACGCCGCGGTCGGTCCCTTGCGCTTGCTCGGGCAGCGTCCGCTCGGACCAGCGCCGAATCCGCGAGCCGTTCGTTTGTTGCCAATCCATGAAGCGGACGACGCGCACGCCGCGCCAGCGCTCGAGGAAGCGCGAGTGGAATCGACCCGAGGCCTCGAGCTTCAGCTGAACCCGGCGGATCGGCGCGGCCGGATCCGTCGCCACGATGCGCAGCGCGTGACGCGCCGCCTTCGGCGAGAGCGCGACGCGCGCCCGGCTCGCGCCATCGCTCCGAACCGTCGCGCCGACCCATTCGAGGCGGCCGGAGCCTTCCCACGTTGCAAGGAGCTCGCCTTTCGGCAGATGCCCGCGAAAGCCCGTGAGCAGCGGAGTCTCGACCCATTGGCCTGGCGCGAGCGCGAGCGGCCAACCCTCCGGATCGAGTGAGACCGGCGCGCTCGAGCCGCCGCTGCGCCACGCGCCGCGCGCCTGAAGAAGGTCGGCGAACGGGAGCTCACGGCCGTAGGGCCGGACCTTGAACAGATTGATCCCGAGAGCGGGGCCGTCGGCCGACGGCGCGGCGAACGCCGCGAGCGGAAGCAGAACGATCAGCGTCCAGACCCATCGTGAGCTACTCACACTCGCCCCTCGTGTCGGCCGCCGCGCGAGCCGATTCATTCGCCGCCACGCATGTCGGCCGCGCAGCCTAACCAGCCGGCGGCGCTTCGCGCGGTCTCCCCTCGCGATTGGGGATGTGTTCGGTGAGGATCCGCGGCTGCTACGGCGGCTCGACCGGCCGAAGCGAGGGGTTCCGTTGGCGATGCGAGTGCTCACGCTGTTCGGCACGCGCCCCGAGGTGATCAAGCTCGCCCCGGTGATCGCGGCGCTCGAGCAGCGCCCGAGCGATTTCTCGACGGTCAACGTGGCGTCGGGCCAGCACCTGCATCTCGTGGATCCATTCGCGCGCGAGCTCGGCGTGCGCATCGACCACGCGCTCGGCGTCGGCGATGGCGCGCGCACCCCGCTCGACGTGCTCCACCGCGGGATCGACGCGCTGTCCGCTCTGGCGCTGCGCGTCGCGCCGGGCGCGCTGCTCGTGCAGGGCGACACGACGACGGCGCTGGCCGGCGCGCTGGTCGGCTCGTATCTGCGCATCCCGGTCGGCCACGTCGAGGCGGGCCTGCGCTCGGGCTCGATCGACAGCCCATTTCCCGAAGAGCTGAACCGGCGCCTGATCACGCTCGCGGCGCGCCATCACTTCGCGGCGACGCCCGAGAATCGTGCCGCGCTCGTCGCGGAAGGCGTCGACCCTGCGT
Source organism: Myxococcota bacterium (assembly GCA_035762585.1). Taxonomy (GTDB): domain Bacteria; phylum Myxococcota_A; class UBA9160; order UBA9160; family UBA6930; genus VGRF01. The sequence continues at coordinate 904 of DASTOI010000333.1, read as the reverse complement.
GCGTCGTGGTGACGGGCAATCCGGTCGTCGACGCGGTGCAACAGATTCTTCGCAACGGCGCGCCGACCGAGCGCGTCCGTTCGCTGCTCGCCGCGCTCCGTGAGCGCAAGCTGCTGCTGCTGTCGACGCACCGCCGCGAAAGCTTCGGCGACGTGATGGCGAGCCGGCTGCGCGTGCTCGGCGAGTTCGTCGCGCGCCACGAGGACGTCGCGCTCGTGTTCCCGGTGCACCCGAATCCGGAGGTGCGGCGCAGCGCGGCGCGCTTCCTCGCCGAGCAGCCGCGCGTGCACCTGATCGATCCGCTCGGCTACGCGGATTTCGTGCACTTGATGCGCGCCGCGTGGCTCATCGTGTCGGACTCGGGCGGCGTGCAGGAGGAGGCGCCGAGCGTCGGGCGCCCGCTGCTCGTGATCCGCGACCGCACCGAGCGGCCCGAAGTGCTGCGCGCCGGCTTCGCGCGGCTCGTCGGCGAATCCGCGGATGCGCTGCGGGGGATGCTCGAGGAAGCGGTCGAGAGCCTCGCGTGGTTCGAGCGCGCGCGCGCCGGCGAGAACCCGTTCGGCCGCGGCGACGCCGGCCCGCGCATCGCCGATGCGCTGCTCGCGTTCTCGCAGGCTGCGCGATGACGAGCCCGCACCATCTGCTGACGGTCGCGGTCGAGGATTACTTCCAGACCGCGGGGCTGGCGCCGTGGATCGGCGTCGATCGCTGGTCGCGCCTCGAATCGCGGGTCGAGGTCGGCACGCGGCGCACGCTCGACCTGCTCGACGAGTTCGGCATCCACGCGACGTTCTTCGTGCTCGGCTGGGTCGCCGAGCGCGCGCCGGGGCTCGTGCGCGAGATCTCGGCGCGCGGGCACGAGATCGCGAGCAAGGGCTACCTCCCGCGTTACTTCCGCACGATG
>DASTOI010000332.1:0-8966 GCA_035762585.1 Myxococcota bacterium | reverse complement strand
GCCGGCCTGTTCGCCGCATTCGGAATCGGCGCGCTCGCGCTCGTCGTGCTCGTGCTTCCGCTGGCGCGGCTCGCGCGCTTCGGCGCGCCGCGCGATCTCGTCGCGCAGCGCTGGATTCAGCGGGCATTCCGCCTGTTCACCTGGCTCGGCGAGGCGCTGCACGTTTGGGGAGTCGAGGTGCGCGGCGCCGAGAAGCTCGGCGGTGGGCCGGCGCTCGTGGTCGCGAATCACCCGTCGCTCGTCGACGTCGTGTTCCTGATCGCGCGGCTGCCGCAGGCCGACTGCGTCGTGAAGGCCGACGCATTCCGCAATCCCTTCCTGCGCGGGATCGTGCGCCTCGCCGGCTACATCCCGAACCGAGACGGCGCAGAGCTCGTCGCCGAATGCGCGCGACGGCTGCGCGCGGGCCGCACGCTCGTGCTGTTTCCGGAAGGGTCTCGCTCGCCGGCGGCTGGGCTGCGCCCGTTCAAGCGGGGGGCCGCGCACATCGCGTTGGCGAGCGGCGCGCCGCTGCGACCCGTCTGGATCGAATGCCGGCCGCGAATCCTCGGGAAGAACCAGCCGTGGTGGGCGATCCCCGGCGAACGCGTGCGTTACACCTTGCGCGTCGGTGCGGACGTCTCGGCCCGCGAGCTCGCCGCTGGGCGCAGCGACGCGCTTGCGGCGCGCCACGTGACCGAGGCGCTCCAGCGGCTCATCGAGAATGGAGCGGTCGGTTGATGGCCCATGAGGCGCTCGAGCACGAGCTGCGTGTGCTGATCATCGAGTCGCTCGCGCTCGAGGACATGAAGCCCGCCGATCTCCCGCGCGAGCAGCTGCTGTTCGGCGACGGCGTCGGGCTCGACTCGCTCGACGCGCTCGAGATCGTGCTCGCGCTCGAAGAGAAATACGGCATCACCGTGGCGGAAGACGACGAGGAGACGAAGCAGCGCTTCGCGACGATCGCGAGCCTCGCCGAGTTCGTCGCGGAGGCGCGCACGCGATGAACGCCTCTCGCGACGAGATCCTCGCGCGGCTGCGCGCGATCTTCGGCGAATCGTTCGAGATCGAGTCCGCACGCGTGACGCCGGACGCGCGTCTCCGGGAAGATCTCGACCTCGACAGCATCGACGCGATCGATCTCGCGGTGCGGCTCGAGGAGGAGACCGCGCTGAAGCTCGACGACGAGGAGCTGCGCGGCGTGCGCCGCGTCGCGGACGTCGTGGAGCTCGTCCACGCCAAGCTCGCGGACCGCCAGGCGCGAGCCTCGTAGGAGGCCGACTCAGGATGCGCGATCACCGCACGCGGAGGGTCCAGCGCACGCGGAGGCCACTGTTCGACTCCGCTCGCCTCACGTGAGGCGAAGCCTCACGGGGGCTCGCTGCGCGCCTCGCTTGCCGACCCGGATGGCCAGCGCGCGCAGACTCGCAGCGGGCGCGAGCGCGCTGGCGATGCTCGCGTATCCGTTCGCGATTTGGTTCGCGCTGGGTCGCCTGGAGACTCGCACGGTCGGGCTCGGGCTGCTCGCGCTCCTCGCGCTGCGCATGCTGCTGCTCGCGCCGGTGCGCGCGCGCGCGTTGGGCCGCTCGCTCGCGCCGCCCGCGCTGGCACTCGCTGCGATCGCGGCGGCGACGGCGGCGCTGGACGCACCGCAGCTGTTACTGCTCGCGCCCGCGCTCGGGAGCCTCGCGCTCTTGCTGACGTTCGCGCGCACGCTGCGGGAGGGCCCGCCGCTCGTCGAGCAGCTCGCGCGGGCGACGAATCCCGAGCTCTCGGCGAGCGAGATCGAGCACTGCCGGAGCGTCACCTGGCTGTGGTGCGCGTTCTTCGCCGCGAATGCGGCCGCGATCGGCGCGCTCGCGGGCTGGGCGCCGCGCGCGTGGTGGGCCGCGTACGCCGGCTTCGGCTCCTATCTCGCGGTGGGCCTCTTGTTCGCGAGCGAATACGTCGTGCGCCGCGCGCGCTTCGGGCGCTTCGAGGATCACCTGCTCGACCGCGCGCTCGCGCGCGCGCTCGGCCGCGTGCGCATGAGCCCATGAGCGCGTTCTTGCCCGAGCGCGTCGCGACGCGCGATCGCGACGGCGAGCGAGAGATCACGCTCCACCTGCCCGCCGGGCACGCATGCTTCGCCGGCCACTTCTCAGGGAGACCGATCGCGCCGGGAATCGCGCTGTTGCACTGGGCGGTCGTCGAGCTCGAGCGCTGGCAGCGGCGGCGCCTCGCGGTGAGCGCCGTCGAGGCGCTGAAATTTCGGCGCCCGCTCGCGCCCGGCGAGACGTTCGTGCTGCGGCTCGCGCGCGCCGCCCAAGCCGACGGCTTCAGCTTCGAGCTCCGCGACGACGCGGGCGCGATCAGCTCGGGACGCGTGCGGGTGCGGCCGTGAAGGCTTGCATCGTCGTCCCGCTGTTCGACCAGCCGCACGCGCTCGCCGCGCTGTTCGACGCGCTCGCGAAGCTCTCGCTGCCGTGCCTCGTCGTCGACGACGGCAGCGGCGCCGAGACGAAGCGTGCGCTGGACGTCGCGCGCTCGGCACACGCGTTCGTCACGGTGCGGCGGCACGAGCGCAATCGCGGCAAGGGCGCCGCGCTGCGCACCGGCCTCTTCGCCGCGCGCGAGGCCGGCTTCAGCCACGCGCTGCTCGTCGACGCCGACGGCCAGCACGATCCCGAGGCGTGGCCGGCGCTGCTCGCCGTGGCGCGCGCGCGCCCGGAAGCGCTGGTGCTCGCCGCGCCGATCTTCGGCCCCGACGCGCCGGCGAGCCGCCTGCGCGGGCGCAAGCTCAGCCTCTGGTGCGCGCGGCTCGAGACGCTCTCGCGCGCGATCGGCGATCCGCTCTGCGGCCTGCGCTGCGTGCCGATCGCGCCGGCGACCGCGCTGCTCGCGCGCCACCCGTGCGGCGATCGGATGGAGTTCGATCCAGAGCTCGCGGTTCGCATGGCGTGGGCGGGCAACGAGATCGTGAACGTGCCTGCGCGCGTGCACTACCCGGCCGGCGGCGTCTCGCACTTCCGGATGCTGCGCGACAACGCGCGCATCTCGTGGATGCACGCGCGGCTGATCGCCGGGATGTTGTTACGGATTCCGCGTTCGCTCGGCGCGCGCGCGAGCCGCGCCTGGTGGCGAAAGCCCGAGCGCGGAGCCCGGCTCGGCATCCGCTTCGTGGTGTTCGCCTATCGCAGCGTGGGGCGCTGGCTCGCGTCCGCGCTCGTCTGGCCGATCGTCGCGTACTTCTTCGCGACGGATCGCTCGGCGCGGCGCGCGTCGCGCGAGTACCTGGCGCGCGTGCGCGGCGTGGAGCCGAGCTCGCGCGAGGTGTTCCAGCACTTTCTCGAGTTCGGCCGCGCGACGCTCGATCGCCTCGGCTTCTATCTCGGCAGCGAGGAGGATTTCGCGCTCGAGCTCGACGGCATGGAGAACCTGTGGCGCTTCACGCGCAACGGTCGCGGCGTGCTGCTGCTCGGGGCGCACGTCGGCAGCTTCGAGGCGATGCGCCTGCTCGCGGGCACCTCGCCGGTCGGCGTCACGGTCTTGATGCACGAGGCGAACGCCGCGCGCATCGCGAGCGTGGTCGATCAGCTCGAGGAGCTGCGGCCCCGCAACGGCCGCGTGCGGATCGTCGAGGTCGTGCCCGGCGCGTTCACGCACCTGATCGCCGCGCGTCAGCAGATCGCGGCAGGCGGCGTCGTCGCGGTGCTCGCGGATCGCCTCGCGCCGGGCGCGGCGAGCGGCAGCGTGCGCGCGCGCTTCCTCGGCGACGACGCGCGCTTCCCCGACGGGCCGCTGCGCCTCGCGGCGGCGCTGCGTTGTCCGGTCGTCACGATGAGCGCGCTGCGCGCCGGCGAACGGCGCTATCGCGTCGAGGTGCGCCCGTTCGCGGAGCGCGTCGAGCTGCCGCGCGGCGCGCGTGCCACCGCGCTCGCGCCGCTCGTGCAGGCGTACGCGAGCTGGCTCGAGGCGCTCTGCCGCCGGGCGCCGCTGCAGTGGTTCAACTTCTTCGATTATTGGGGAACCGGACGGGATGGGCGCTGAGGCGCCGCCGATCGCGGAGCTCGTGCCGCACGAGCCGCCGATGCGTTGGCTGCGCCGCGTCGTCGCGCACGCGGGCGAAGAGACGACCTGCGAGGCGTTCGTCTCGGATCTCGCGCTGCTGCACGACGCGCGCGGAGCGGCGCCCGGCTACGCGGCGCTCGAGCTCGCGGCGCAGTGCGTCTCCGCGCACGCGCGGCTGGTCGCCGCGGAGGCCGGCCCGCCACGCATCGGCTTCCTGCTCGGCGCGCGCCGCTACGACGTGCACGCGGCGACGCTCGAGCCGGGGCAACGCCTGCTCGTGCGCGTGAAGCGGCTCTGGGGCGGCGAGAGCGGCCCGGTCTCGTTCGAGACCGAGGTGCGCGACGCGGAGAGCGGCGCGCTTCTGGCTGGCGGCCGCATCAGCTGCTTCACTCCGAGCTCTTAGGGACGCGGAGAGAAGCCGTGCGTCGCGTGCTCGTCACCGGAGGAAGCCGCGGAATCGGCCGCGCGGTCGCGCTGCGCCTCGCGCGGGCCGACTTCGCGATCACGCTGAACTTCCGGAGTCGCCGTGACGAGGCCGAGCGCGCCGCCGACGAGATCGCCGCAGCCGGCGGGAACGCAGCGCTCCTGCCGTTCGACGTCGCCGACCGCGCCGCCGCCGCCGAGGCCCTGGCGAAAGATCTCGCCGCGCACGGGCCCTACTACGGAATCGTCTGCAACGCGGGCGTGAACGCCGACGCGCCGTTTCCCGCGATGAAGCCCGACGCGTGGGATCGCGTGCTGCGCACCAATCTCGACGGCTTCTACAACGTCGTGCAGCCGCTCGTGATGCCGATGGTGCGCGCGCACCGCGGCGGGCGCATCGTCGTGATGTCGTCCGCGTCGGGCGTGATCGGGAACCGCGGGCAAGTGAACTACGCCGCGTCGAAGGCGGGCTTGAACGCCGCCGCGCGCTCGCTCGCGCTCGAGCTCGCCAAGCGCGAGATCACCGTGAACAGCGTCGCGCCCGGGCTGATCGAGACGGACATGATCGCCGGCGCGCCGCGCGAGGAGATCGAGAAGCTGATCCCGATGCGGCGGATCGGGAAGCCCGACGAAGTCGCGGCGCTCGTCGCGTTCCTGTTCTCGGAGGACGCCGCCTACATCACGGGCCAGACGATCTCCGTGAACGGCGGGCTCGCGTGAGCGGGGAGCGCGCAAGCGAAGCGCGCAGCGAGGAGCGGCCGAGCGGAGTCGACGCGGCAAGCGAAGCGCGCAGCGAGGCAAAGCCGAGCGGAGTCGATCAGGCCGGACGTCGGCGCGTCGTCATCACCGGCATGGCCGGGATCTCGCCGCTCGGCAGCGACTGGAAGAGCGTGAGCGCGGCGCTGCGCGCGGGCGTCTCCGCGGTCGAGCGCGTCCCCGAGCTCGCCGAGATCTCGGGCATGCGCACGCAGCTCGCCGCGCGCGTGCGCGACTTCGTGACGCCTGGGCATTACGACCGCAAGCGCACGCGCAGCATGGGCCGGGTCGCGCTGCTCGCGGCGCGCGCGACGGAGCTGGCGCTGCTCGACGCGGGCATGTTGGGCGATCCGGCGCTCGCCGACGGCAGCATGGGCATCTCGTACGGCTCGACCTCGGGCAGCCCGCCGGCGGTCGAGAGCTACGCGCGCAAGTTCATGCTCGAGCGCACTCTCTCGGGAATTCGCCCGAATGATTATGTGCAGCACATGAGCCACACCGTGGCCGCGAATCTCGCGCAGTTCTTCGGCGTACGCGGGCGCATCCAGGCAACTTGCACGGCGTGCACGTCCGGGAGCCAAGGCATCGGCTACGCGTTCGAAGCGATCCGTTACGGACTGCAGGAGGGAATGATCGCGGGCGGCGCCGAGGAGTATCACGCGCTGGGCGCCGCGGTCTTCGACGTGCTGTACGCGACCTCCGCGCGCAACCACGAGCCGGCGCGAACGCCGCGGCCGTTCGATGCCGAGCGCGACGGGCTCGTCGTCGGTGAGGGCGCCGCCACGTTCGTGCTCGAGAGTCTCGAGCGCGCCCGCGCGCGCGGCGCTCGGATCCACGCCGAGATCGTCGGCTTCGGCACCAACTGCGACGGCAAGCACATCACGAACCCCGACGCCGAGGGCATGCAGCGCGTGATGGAGCTCGCGCTGCGCGACGCGCAGCTGCCGGCGAGCGCGATCGGCTACGTGAACGCGCACGCGACGGCGACCGAGGCGGGCGACATCGCGGAGAGTCACGCGACCGCCGCGGCGATCGGCACGCATACGCCGATCAGCTCGCTGAAGGGCGCGCTCGGCCACACGCTCGGCGCGTGCGGCGCGCTCGAGGCGTGGCTCACGATCGAGATGCAGCGCGAGGGCTGGTTCGCGCCCACGCTGAACCTCGAGCGCGTCGACGAGCGCTGCGCGCCGCTCGACTACATCGCGCGCGAGCCGCGCCGGCTCGCCTGCGAGCTCGCGATGAGCAACAACTTCGCGTTCGGCGGCGTGAACACGTCGCTGATCTTTCGGCGCTTCGACGCATGAGGAGAAATTCGATGGCTCGCCGCACGCTTCGCCTCGCCGCCGTGTTCCTCGCGCTCTCGCTCGCGCCGCTCGCGGCGAGCGCCCGTAACACCTTCCACGATCTCGACGTGGCGAAGGCCAAGGCCGAGGGACACGGCCACGAGAACCTGCTCGACATCCCGGTCTTCATGGCGGGCCAGAAGCACGCCGCCGTCGTGAAGGATCTCGGTGTCTTCCCGACCAACATGCGCACGAACGCGGCGAACAAGTCCGACGAGGCCGCCTGCCAGATCGCGTTCCTCTCCGCGCTGATCCGGCTGCAGAGCAAAGCGCGCGAGCTCGGCGCCGACGCGGTCGTCGACATTCGCTCCATCACCAAGCACAGAGACTTGGAGAGCGCGAAGCAGTACCGCTGCGTCGCCGGCGCGTTCGTCGCGAACGTCGCGCTGCAAGGTCGCATGGTGAAGCTCGCGAAGTAGCGCCCTCGGGAGATTTGCTCGTGTCCGATCCGCAGCTGAAGTCGCTCGGCCTCTCGCCTGAGCTGCATGCGTATCTCGTCGCGCACGGGACGCCGCCGGATGCGGTGCAGCGCGATCTGATCGCGGAGACCGCGAAGCTCGGGCCGATCGCGGTGATGCAGGTGGCGCCGGAGCAGGGCGCGTTCCTCACGTTGTTGGCGCGGCTGATCCGTGCGCGCGAGGCGGTCGAGGTGGGCACGTTCACGGGCTACTCGTCGCTCGCGATCGCGCGCGGGCTCGAGCCGGGCGGGCGGCTGCTTTGCTGCGACGTCTCCGCCGAGTGGACCGCGATCGCGCGTCGCGCGTGGGAGCGCGCGGGCGTCGCGGATCGCATCGAGCTGCGCATCGCGCCGGCGGCCGAGACGCTGCGCGCGCTGCCCGAGGCGCCGCGCTTCGATCTCGCGTTCATCGACGCCGACAAGGAGAGCTACGCGACTTATTACGAGGAGATCCTGAAGCGCACGCGGCCGGGCGGCGTGATCCTCGTCGACAACGTGCTGTGGAGCGGCGCGGTGATCGACGCCGAGGCGCAGGACGCGAACACGCGCGCGATCCGCGCGTTCAACGACGAGGTCGCCGCCGACGCGCGCGTCGACTGCGTGATGACGCCGATCTCCGACGGGCTGACGCTGCTCCGGAAGCGCTGAGCGCTCGGCTCACGCCGCGGAAAGCAGAACGCCGCCGCGTCCTCGCGGGACGCGGCGGCGTCTGTTGTTACGAGGTCGCTTCGATCAGAAGCGGAAGAACGCACCCCAGCCGAGCGACATGTAGTTGAGATCGTCGAGGTCGCCGGTCGCCACGTTGTAGGCGAACTCGCCGGTCAAGCCCCAAGTCTCCGAGATGTAGTAGTCGAGGCCACCGCCGAAGCGCACCGCGAACGCGCCCTCGTCCGGGCCCGGATCGATGTGGAAGATCTGGCCCCCCAGACCCAACGCGGCGTAGGGCTGGATGCGATCGGTGAGGAAGTAGTACCGCGCATTCGCGAGAAACAGCGTCGAGGTGAGGTCGAGGCCTGAGATGTCCGAGAAGTCGCCGCTGTACTCGACCAGGCCTTCGACCGCGATGTTCGGCGTCATGCGGAAGCCGAGGCGGCCGGACGCACCGATGCCCGTGTCCAACCCGCTGCTCGGCACGCCATCGAACGACTCGAAGGTCGCCACACCGTTCACCTGCCCGTACAGGCCGCTCCGCGCGAAGTCCTGGGCGGCTGCCCCCGTGGCACCGAGCGCGAGCGCGAGCATGATCACAAAGCGAACTGATCTCATTACTGGTCCCCTTGATTGGTCGCTCGAGGCGACTTGTTGCGACCGAGCTCTTCGGTGGCCCGGCCGGAGACACTGACCCTGAACGCCGGACGCGAGTTTCCCCGCAGCCGACGAGAGCCAGCCCCCCGGCGCTGATTTATCAGACGCTTCGAAAACGCGCCGCCTCTCGGCGTCGCCTCGCACTGCGTCGGGGCTGGCGAGGCCGAGTCGCGATCAGTCGTTCAACAACGCCGCGACGAGCTGGGCCTGCCGGTGCACGCGGGCCTTGCTGAAGGCTTGCTTCAGATGGCAGCGCACGGTCTCGACCGAGATGTCGAGCTCGTGCGCGATCAGTCGAACTGTTAGGCCGCTCGCGAGCCGGTCGGCGACCTGCTGCTCCGCGCGCGTGAAGCCGAAGCGCTCGCGCGCATTGCGCGCAGCGCGCGATTCGCGGCGGCGCACGATCAAGAGCGCGTGGGCGGTCTCGGGCCCGAGCGGAATCACGTCGACGCTGCACGTGAACGCGGCGCGCAGCGAGATCACGAGCTCCGGCGGCGCGCATTGCGTGCGGATCGACGCGGCGATCAGCTCGCGGAGCTCGCGCAGAGAATCGCCGGCGCTCGCGAGCAGGGTCTCGGCGAGCGCGCGCGGCCCGCGCTCGTTCTCGACCAGCGCACGCGCGGCGCGATTCGACGCGACGATGTCGCCGTCCG
>DASTOI010000331.1:0-3488 GCA_035762585.1 Myxococcota bacterium | reverse complement strand
TCGTCGACGGCTCGGTGTTCCCCGCGATGAACTGGCGCTCGCGCTTCAACCTGGGTTTGGACGTCGATCAGACCGACATCGACGAAGCGCTCGTCGAGCTCGGATACGCCGACGAACGCGGCAACGATCTCTCGTTCGGCTACCGCTTCTTGCGCGACATCCCGAAGTTCTTCGAGGGCTTTCGCTACGACCGCAGCCGCTTCGACGAATTCTCGACGAGCTTCTCCCGGATCAATCAGTTCGACCTCTACGGCCGTTGGACGCTGCTGCGCGGCTTCGCGCTCACCTACCGCGTGCAGTACTCGCTCGAGGGCCACTTCTCGGTGCGCCAGCAGTTCGGCGCCGAGTACGTCTCGCGCTGCAAGTGCTGGGCGATCCGCGTCGAGGGCGAAGACCAGCGCTCGCGCGGCTTCGAGGTCGGCGTCTCCTATCGCATCCTCGGCGTCGGCGACGACTTGATCCGCCCATTCGATTCGCGCCGCGTGCGCGGCCAGGATTCGATCTTGACCCGTTGACGCCAACGAATTCGAAGACGAACACGGCGCGAGGACGAGCCAGCAGCCCCACCAGCTCGATTCACGGCGCGAGGGCGCAAGCGAAGCGCGCAGCCGTCGGAGCCGAGCGAAGTCAACCGGGAAGATTTGCAAACCGCCGCGGCGCGTTTGCAGCGCCGTCCGCGCTCTGATACCCGTGGCGATCCGCGCACTTCCGCGCAGACGAGGCCCCCGTGAACCGCCCTCAGGCCGACGAGTTCGCCGAGCTGGCTGCGCGCGGCAACTTGGTTCCGGTCGTGCGCGAGGTGCTGGCGGATCTCGACACGCCGCTCTCGCTGTTTCGCCAGCTCGACGACGGCGCGACGTCGTTCTTGCTCGAGTCGGTGCAAGGCGGCGAGAAGTGGGCGCGCTACAGCCTGATCGGCGTCGGCAGCCGCGCGCGCTTCCATGCGCGCGGCTCTCAGGTGGAATGGACCGAGCGCGGCGTGACGCGGCGGTTCGATGCGCAGGGCGATCCGCTCGCGGTGCTGCGCGCGCGGCTCGCCGAGTTCCGGCCGGTGACACTGCCCGGTGTCGAGCTGCCGCGCTTCACCGGCGGCGCGGTCGGGATGATCGGATACGACTGGGTTCGCTTCATCGAGAAGATCCCCGACGCGAACCCGGATCCGATCGGCATGCCCGACGTCTGGTTCAGCTTCCCCGACAGCGTCGTCGTCTACGACAACCTGCGGCACTCGGCGCTGATCGTGCACCACGTCGATCTGCGCGACGGCCGCGACCCACGCGCCGCCTACGCCGAGGCGTGCGCGAAAATCGAGGCGCTGGTCGCGCGCATCCGTGGGCCGCGCCCCGCCGACGAGCGCCGCACCGCGGTGCGGGCCCCGATGGAGCTCGTCCGCTCGATGACGCCCGAGGCGTATCAGGACGCGGTGAAGCGCGCGAAGGAGTACGTCGTCGCTGGCGACATCTTCCAGGTCGTGCTCGGGCTGCGCTTCACGATGCCGCTGCAGGTCGACCCGCTGATGCTCTACCGCCATCTGCGGCGCATCAACCCGAGCCCCTACCTCTTCTTCCTGCGCATGGACGACTCGGTGCTGATCGGCTCCTCGCCGGAGATCCTCGTGCGGCTCGAGAGTGGGCGGATCGACGTGCGGCCGATCGCCGGCACGCGCCGGCGCGGGCGCGACGCCGCCGACGACGCCGCGATGGAGCAGGAGCTGCGCAGCGATCCGAAGGAGATCGCCGAGCACGTGATGCTGGTCGATCTCGGGCGCAACGACGTCGGGCGCGTCGCGGAGGTGGGCAGCGTCGAGCTGACCGAGTACGCGTCGATCGAGCGCTATTCGCACGTGATGCACATCGTCTCGAACGTGCAGGGCACGCTGCGCGCGGGGCTCGACTGGCTCGACTTGTTACGGGCGACCTTCCCGGCCGGCACCCTCTCGGGCGCGCCGAAGGTGCGCGCGATGGAGATCATCGACGAGCTCGAGACGTTGCGGCGCGGCCCGTTCGGCGGCTGCTGCGGCTACGTCGACTACTCCGGAAACATGGACCTCGCGATCACGATCCGCACGATGCTCGCGCACGAGGGCAAGCTCTCGGTGCAGGCGGGCGCCGGCATCGTCGCCGATTCCGACCCGCGCCTCGAGTACAAGGAGTGCGAGAACAAGGCGCGCGCGCTGATCCAGGCGATCGACATGGCGCGGGAAGGAGCCGACTGATGGCGGCTGCCCGCTTGTTATTGGTCGATAACTACGACTCGTTCACGTACAACCTGTTCCAGTACCTGGGCGAGCTCGGCGCGCGCGTCGAGGTCATCCGGAACGACGTCGAGCCGCTCGAGCTGCTGCTCGCGCGCCGCATCGACGGGCTCGTGATCTCGCCGGGCCCGGGGCGGCCCGCCGCCGCCGGCGTCTCGATGGCCGCGGTGCGCGCGTTCGGCGAGCGCGGGACCCCGGTGCTCGGCGTGTGTCTCGGTCATCAGGCGATCGGCGAGGCGTTCGGCGGCCGCATCGTCTCCGCGCAGCGCCTGATGCACGGCAAGACCTCGCAGATCTACCACGAGCAGCGCGGCGTGTTCGGCGGGCTGCCGAGCCCACTCGAGGCGACGCGGTACCACAGCCTCGTGATCGAGCGGGCGACGTGCCCGCCCGTGCTCGAGGTGACTGCGCGCACCGAGGACGGCGAGATCATGGGCGTGCGCCATCGCGAGCTGCCGATCGAGGGCGTGCAGTTCCATCCCGAGTCGATCCTCACGCGCGAGGGCAAGCGCCTGCTCGCGAACTTCCTCGCGCGCTGCGCGCCGCGGGCGGCGGCATGAGCCTCGCGCGCGCGATCTCGCTGGCGGTCGAGAAGCAGGAAGTGCCGGCGAGCGTGCTCGAGGCGGCGTTCGACGAGGTGGCGGCGGGCGCGGCCACACCGGTGCAGATCGCGGCGCTGCTGGTCGCGCTGCGCACGAAGGGCGAGAGCGCGCGCGAGCTCGCCGCCGTCGCGCGCGCGCTGCGCCGCCATGCGGAGAGCGCGCCGCTCGCGGATCCGCGCACCGTCGACACCTGTGGAACCGGCGGCGACGGCTCGGGCACGTTCAACATTTCGACGATTGCCGCGTTCGTCGTCGCGGGCGCCGGCGTCCCGGTCGCGAAGCACGGCAACCGCGCGGCCACGAGCCGCTGCGGGAGCTTCGACCTGCTCGAGGAATTAGGGGTGCGCGGCGATCTCCCGATCCCGGTCGCGGCGCGCCTGCTCGGCGAGCTCGGCATCGCGCCGTTCTTCGCGCGCCGCGCGCATCCGGCGATGCGCTTCGTCGCGCCGGTGCGCGCGGAGCTCCCGCATCGCACGCTGATGAATGCGATGGGCCCGCTGCTCTCGCCGGTCGGCGCGCGCCGGCAGCTGATCGGCGTCTACTCGCGCGAGCTCGTCGAGACGCTCGCCGACGTGCTGCGCGACCGGCTCGGACTCACCGGCACCAAGATCGGCTGCAACGCCGGCGATTGC
>DASTOI010000330.1:0-4291 GCA_035762585.1 Myxococcota bacterium | reverse complement strand
TTCTTCGATGAAGCGGAAGGTCGTCGCCTTGCCCTTTACTTTGAGAAACGTCTGTTCCGCGCTCTCCCGGGCGATCGAAACCTGCATCTCGCCCATGTTCACGATGCGCGGCAGCCGCGAGATGTCGTCGAAGAAGCGCGCGATGTCGTGGTAGCGACCGGTGAACTCGAGATCGATCGGCACCTCGGCGTAGAACGCCTTCCTCACCTCGTTGTTAGGCTTGAACGACCGGAAGTCGAGGCCGGCGTTCTTGCCGAGGCTCGAGACGTCCGTCAGCAGCCCGGGCAGCTCCTTGTCATTCGGGAGCTGCCGCAGCGCCTCCTTGAGCCGGCGGTCGAGCGCGGCGATCTCCTCTTTGACCTGCGCTTCATTGCCGGCGACCGCGCGCACCTCGGCGAGCCTTCGCTGCAGCTGCAGCTGCTGCTCGCGCGCCGCGCTGCGCTCGGCGCGCGCGGGCAGAAACAGCAGGTAGCCGTAGAGGCCGAACACGACGGCGCATAGCGCGGGCGCGACGCCGAGCCGCGCCGCCTTCGGCAGCTTGGCGAGCTTCTCCAGCTGCGCCTGATATTTGTCGAGCCCCAGCTCCATCGCTGCCTCCTACCGCGCCGCGAGAGCGGACGCGCCAGCGCCGGCGCTCGCCTGCTTCGTCGGGGTCGCCGCCGGCTCGGGCTTCGCCTCTTGACCGTTGCCGAGCGTCGCGGACATCTCGAACGCGTTGAGCTTGTAACCGTCGACTTCCTTCGCCTCGGTCTCGAGCAGCTCGACGTTGTCGAAGTAGGGCGACGCGTTCAGCGCCGTCAGGAACAGCGCGACCAGCTCGTTGTCGAGGCTCACGCCCTGCACGGTCAGCTGCTGGCCCTTCACCTCGAGCGAGGTGAGCCACATGCGGTCCGGCAGATGCGTCGCGATCTCGTCGAAAAGATGCACCGGACCGCTGCGCGCCAGCGAGAGCTCGTCGATCACCTTGAGCTTCTTCTCGATGTCGGCCTTCGCGGCGCGGAACTTCTCGACCTGCGCGAGCTGAGGCGCGTAGCCGTCGATGTCCTTCTGGATGCGCGCGACCGCCTGCTTCGCCGAATCGACCTCGCCGGCGTACCACCAATGGTGGGCGGCCGAGAGGCCGACCGACGCGCCGACGGCGGCGACGACGATCAGCAAGAACTGGCGCGCCCAGGCCTTTCGCCGCTCTTCGCGTACCGGGAGTAGGTTGATCGTGATCATCAGTCGTTCACCCTTCGCAGCGCGAGCCCCGTGGCGACCGCGAGGCAGGGACCGATTTCCTCGAGCATGCGTGCGTCGAGGCTGCCGGCGGCGACGATGCGCGCGAACGGATCGAGCCGTTCGACCGGCAGGTTCGTCTTGCCTTGGAAGGCCGCCTCGAGACCGGAGACCTGAGAGCCGCCGCCCGAGAGCAGCACGCGGCTGATGCGGCTCTCGGCCGCGGTCGCCGCGAAGAAGTCGAGTGAGCGGCTGATCTCGCCGAGCACCGTGTCGGTGACCTGGCGGATCGAGTCCTCGACTTCTTGCGGCACGACGTCCTGGCTCTCTTCGTGGCGCGAGCCGCCGATCTTCATGCGCTCGGCTTCTTCCCAGCTCACCGAGAGCGCCTTCTGGATCTCTTCCGTGTACGCGTTGCCGCCGGTCGAGATGTCGCGCGTGAAGGCCGGAGCGCCGCGCGAGACGATGTTGATGTTGACGACCTGAGAACCGATGTTGACCAGCGCGACGACCTCGTCGGACGAGCTCTCGTAGTTCGCGTGGAACGCGTTCTCGACCGCGAACGCTGCGACGTCGATCACGACGGGCTGCAGGCCGGCATCCGTAATGACCTGCGTGTAGTCGTCGATCAGATCCTTCTTCGCGGCGACCAAGAGCACGTCCATCTGCCCTTCGGTCTCGCTGCCTTCGACGATCTGGAAGTCGAGATTCACCTCGTTGATGTCGAACGGGATGTATTGCTCGGCTTCCCAGCGGATCGATTCGTCGAGCTCTTCGCGCGACATCGCGGGCAGGCTGATCTTCTTCACGATCACGGAGTGGCCCGAAACGGCGGTGGCCACCTGCTTCGACTTGATGCCCGCGCTCGCGATCGCTTCCTGGATCGCGCTCACGACCGCGCCCGAGTTCAGGAACGCGCCCTGCACGATCGCCTCGGGCGGCAGCTTGGCGACGCCCACCTTCACGATCTCGATGCCCTTGCTCTTCACCGCGCACTCGACGGCCTTCACGCAGCTCGAGCCGATGTCGAGGCCGACGATCGATTTGGTTTTTCCGAACGAGAACAGCACGCGTTCCCTCCTCAGGACCGCTCGGCGCGGTCGCTCGGCGCGAGGAGGAGAGGAGCGAACGCGCCCTCACCGGCCTCGAACACCTTGTCGCGATCGGAGACCTTCATCCCGAGCGCGAGCAGGACCTTGCGCTTCGTGTCGAGGCGGCACGGCCTGCCGGCCTCGATGCGATCGACGGTGAGCGTCGAGAGGCCCGCCTTCCGAGCGAGCTCGGCCTTGCTCATCATCAGCGCCTCGCGAAAGCGCTGTACGTTGTTCCTCGGCACGAAACCCCTCCGCCGCGAACTCTCGGGCGATGCCCGTCGCAATCGAGGTCACCTTTCGGCCTTCGCTTCCGGGGACTTGAGGCGAGCTGCGCATTCGCTCGGTGCGGCAGATCACATGGCATTTGCAGGCCCGTGTCCGAAGCGCGGCGAGCTTGCCGCGGCCCGCATTCCACGCGGCTGCCGCAAGGCATCCGCGCGCTTGCCGATAGAGGAGCCGGAGGACCGTTCGTGCGGGTTCTGGTCGTGGACGACGACGATGCGCTGCGCGAGAGCCTCGAGCTGTTCCTCGCGAGCGAGGGCTTCGAGGTCGCCGCGGCGGAGGACGGCGCGGCGGCGCTCGCGCAGCTCGAGCGCGCGCCGGTCGACGTCGCGCTCTGCGATCTGCGCATGCCCGGCATCGACGGGTTCGAGCTGCTGCCCCAGCTGCTGCGCCTCGCGCCCGGCCTCACCGTGATCCTGATGAGCGCTTACGGCGGGCGCGATCTCGCGATCGAGGCGCTGAAGCGCGGCGCGTACGACTACCTGGCGAAGCCGTTCCCTCCGTCGGAGGCGATGCTCGCGATCCGCAAGGCGCAGGAGCGCGAGAAGCTGCGCCGAGCGAATGACTTGCTACAGCGCGAGCTCGAGCGCGCGGTCGGAGAGCGGCCGATCGTCGCGGCCTCGCAGCCGATGATGGCGGTGCTCGAGCTGATCGAGCGCGCGGCCGAGTTCAAGACGACGGTGCTGCTGACCGGCGAGAGCGGCACCGGCAAAGAGGTGCTCGCGCGCGCGATCCACGCGCAGTCGGCGCGGCGCGCGCAGGCCTTCGTCGCGGTGAACTGCGGCGCGATCCCCGAGGCGCTGCTCGAGAGCGAGCTGTTCGGCCATGCGAAGGGCGCGTTCACCGGCGCCGATCGCGCGCGCCGCGGGCTCTTCACCGAGGCCGACGGCGGCACGCTGTTCCTCGACGAGATCGGCGAGCTGCCGCTGCCGCTCCAGGTGAAGCTGCTGCGGGTGCTGCAGGAGGAGGAGGTTCGCCCCGTCGGCGAATCGAAGCCGCGTACGGTCGACGTGCGCGTGCTCGCGGCGACCGCGCGAGACCTCTCGCGCGAGGTCGCCGAGGGCCGCTTCCGCGAGGACCTGCTCTATCGCCTCGACGTCGTCCGCGTGACCGTTCCGCCGCTGCGCGAGCGGCGCGAGGACGTGCCGCTGCTCGTGGATCACTTCCTCGCGCAGCTCCGCGCGTCGCTCGGCAAGCCCGTGCGCGGCGTAGCCGACGACGCGCTCACGAAGCTGGTCGCCTACTCGTGGCCGGGCAACGTGCGCGAGCTCGAGAACGTGATCGAGCGCGCGATGATCCTCGCCGACGGCGACCGAATCACGCTGCGCGAGCTGCCCGACAACGTGACCGGCCGCGGCACTGCGCCCGCCCCGCCCGCTCCCGCGAGCGGCGACCTCTCACTCGGCGCAGCGCGGCGGCGCTTCGAGGCCGAGTGGATTCGCGACGCACTCGCGGCGGCGCAGGGCAATCGCACGCACGCCGCGCGCCTGCTCGGGATCAGCCACCGCGCCCTGCTCTACAAGCTGAAGGAGTACGGGCTCGGGCGAAGCTGAGACTCTGGTCTCGGCCGCCGAGCCGCGCGGTCGGCGGCCGAGCTGTTAGGCCTGCGAGCGCGGCGCGCGCTTGCGCGGCCGCGCGAACAGCGCGAGGCCCGCGAGGCCTGCGCCGAGCATGGCCGCGGTGGCGGGCTCCGCGAC
>DASTOI010000329.1:0-5621 GCA_035762585.1 Myxococcota bacterium | reverse complement strand
CGGATTTCGGCGCGCGCGTGATCGACGTCGAGCCGCCGGAGGGCCATGCGACGCGCGCGCTGCCGCCGTTCGCGCGCGATGACGCGACGGCGAGTGGCCTGCATGCGCTGCTCTCCCCCAACAAGCAAAGTGCCGTCGCCGCGAGCGAGGCGGAGCTGCTGCGCTGGGTTGCCGCGGCGGACGTCGTGCTCGACTGGGAGCCGGCGCGCGTGGACGCCGCCCGCCTGCGCGCCGCAGCGCCGCGCGCGATTCTGGCCTCGCTCTCTTGGTACGGACTCACGGGGCCGCTCGCCGGACTGCCGGCGAACGACGCGGCGATCTGTGCGCAGATCGGGTGGGTGAAGGGCATCGGCGAGCCGGGAGGCATGCCACTCCTTCCGAGTGGGCATCCAATCTCGGTGTTAGGCGGCGTGACTGCTTTCATCGCGGTCGCCGCCGAGCTGCTCGGCCGCGAGCTCGGCAACGGCCGTCCCGCCGCGCGCGTCGACGTCTCGCTGCTCGAAGCTGCGATGTGCATCACCGAGGTCGCGCCGATCGCGTTCTTCAACGGCTCGAACCTGCTCGCGCGGCTCGGCCGCAATCGCTTCCCGCCGAACTATCCGGCGGGCATTTTCGCAACGCGCGACGGCTGGATCGGAGTCACCGCACTCACGCCGCGACAATGGCGCGACTTGTGTGAGCTGCTCGGAGTCCCCGAGCTCGGCCGCGACCCGCGTCATCAGGTCGGGCTGCAACGCCTCGCGGATGCGGATGCGCTCGACGCACGCCTTGCGCCGATCTTTCGAGAGCGCAGCGCGGAAGAATGGCTGCTCGCCGGACAAGCGAGGCGCATTCCGCTTGCGCCGGTCCCGACGCCGGCCGAGCTGTTAGCGAGCGAGCAGCTCGAGGCGCGCGGCAGCCTGCGCGAGATCGCGCTGCCGAGCGGCCGTACGCTTCGCGCGCCCGGCCCGCCGTTTCGGCTCGTGAGCGCGCCGCTCGCGGAGGTCGCTCGGGGCGCGCCGACGCCGCGCAAGCCGCTGCGCGAGCCCGAGCGGCGCCCGAGCCTGCTGCGCGGCGTGCGCATCCTCGACCTGACAATGGGATGGGCCGGTCCGCTCGCGGCGCGGCACCTCGCCGATCTGGGCGCGGAGGTCGTGAAGATCGAGTCGCGCCGCCGCTTCGACTGGTGGCGGGGCTGGGAGCTGACCGCAGCGTTTCTCGAGGGCCGCGGGTTCGAGAAGTCGCCCGCGCACAACATGGTGAACCGTAACAAGCTCGGCGTGACGCTCGATCTGACCGATCCGCGCGGCGCCGAGCTGTTCGAGCGCCTCGTCGTGCAGTCGGACGCGCTGATCGAAAACTATTCCGCCGGCGTGATGGAGAAGCTCGGCTTCGGCGACCGCAGGCTGCACGAGCTGAATCCGCGCCTCGTGATCGTGACGATGCCGCCGTTCGGCCGCGGCGGCCCGTGGCACGACTTCCGCGCGTACGGCTCGACCGTCGAGCACGCATCCGGCCTTCCGCACCTGAACGGCGCCGAGGGCGAGCCGCCGACGATGCTCCACATCGCGCTCGGCGATCCGATCGCGGGCGTGCACGGCGCAGCCGCGCTCGCGCTCGCGCTGCTCCAGCAGCGGCGCACCGGCGCCGGCCAGGTCGTCGATCTCTCGCAGACCGAGGCGCTGATGAGCCTCGGCGTGCACGGCCTCGCACATCAGCTCGTGCGCGGCGAGCCGCCGCCGCGCCTCGGCAATGCGCACCCCGGCTTCGCGCCGCACGGTTGTTACGCGTGCCGGGGGGAGGACCAATGGTTCACGCTCTCCGTCGAGACCGACGCCCAGTGGCGTGCGTTCCGCGCGCTGGTCGCCGCGCCCGAGCTGCTGGCGCCAGAGCTCGAGAGCGCCAGCGCCCGCTGCGCCGCGCGCAACCGCATCGATGCGCGCGTCGCGGCGTGGGCGCTCGCCCGAGACCGCGACGAGATCGTCGCTGCGCTGCAGAGCCGCGGCATTCCCGCCGCCGGCGTGCTCGACGTGAATGAGGTGCTGACTCACCCGCAGCTCGAAGCGCGCGGCTTCTGGCAATGGATCGAGCGCGATGTCGTCGGCGTCCAGCCGCACCCTTCCGCTCCGCACCGCACGTCGGAGAGCCCCCACGCGATCGACTTCCCCGCCCCGACGCTCGGCCGCGACACGCGCGACGTGCTGCACCGCTCATTGGGCCTCTCGCTCGCGGAGCTCGACGAGCTCGAGCGCGAAGGCGTGATCGGGACCGTTCCGATCGTGTCAGCCGGTGACTGAGCCGGATCGATCTGTGAGTCTGCGGCGCGCGTCGCTCAGAGTGAACCGACCAGGTTCAAGAACAAGCCGTGATCGTCGTACGTCAGATCCGTCAGATCGTCGGAGAAGTCCGCGAAGTTGTATCCGACGCCCACCTTGAAGTGTTCGCCGAGGTAGCGCGAGATGCCGATCAGCGCGCCGCTGCGCCTCTCGTTCAGGTCCCGCATGTCCAGCAGGCGCGCCTCGAGCGAGGCCTCCCAGAACTTCCGGAAGCGCAGATCGTTGCGCAGGATGAACAGCTGCGCGCTGTTGTCGAAGAACTGCGGGTTCTCTCGGTCGAGGCTCACCTCGCCGAGCCGGTAGGCGTATTTCCCGCCGACCGACCAGCTCTTCGTCACGTCGAAGCTGAGGTCGAGCGACGCGACGTGGCTCCTTTGGAGGAACTGGGTGAGCGCGCCCTTGGCGGTGACCTGCTCCGCGGTCGGGAGGTTGTAGAAGTAGGTGTACTTGGCGAGCGCGTTCAGCCGATCGTGCTCTACGGGCCGGTACGCGTAGCCAAGAACCGCCTCGGTGAAGTCGCCGCCGTAGAAATCGCCGAGTGAGCTGTCGCTGAACGAGTGATTGAACTTGCCGACCACCTGCCAGCTCGGCCTGACCTGCAGCTTGAGTGAGTTGCGGAACAACCATGTCTTGCGATCCGACCACGATCCATCGGACTGCTCGGTCTCGTCGAACCGATACTCGACGCCGCTCGAGAGCTGGAGCGCCTGGAACGCGTAGCCGACGCGAGCGCCGCCCGCGGTTCGCTTGGTCTCGGCTGCGGTTTGGCGGTCGAAGAGAGTGCCGTAAGCCCAGTTGCCGCCGACGCTCCAGTGCTCGACCGGCGCGAAGCTGATCCCCATCGAGCGGGTCATGCCGTCCGCCTCGTCGGTGTGCTGGTAGCGGTCCTCGATGAAGACGCTGCCGCTGTCCGAGAGGCGCGTGCGCGCGCCGGAGATCAGGTTTCCGCGTCGCTGATGCAGGCCGCTCTCGGGCAGCTCGTTGTCCAGCGCGTAGCTCACGTAGCGCCGGCTGCGCTCGGATTCCTGATAACTCGTTCCGACTCTCGCGGCGGGCCCGAGCTCGCCATGGGAGACCTCGCCTTCCACGACGAGCCGCTCGCCGATCCGCTGTGCGCCGCCGATGCCGCCGCGGTGGTTGTCCTCGCGGCTACCGGTCGCCGCGAGCGTGCCCTGCGCGAACGCATAGCCGCGCCAGCTCGCTCCCGGCGCGAAGTCCGCCTGCACGACGGCGTCGGTGCGATTGCCTTCCTGCTGGGTCACAGCCACGAGCGGAGAGCCGTCCTCGCGCAGCTCGCTGCGCACGCCGCCGCTGAGCGTCCACTGCGAGGTCAGGCGGTAGGCCAGATCGACCTCGCCGGCGGTGGTTTCGAGCCCGCCCTCCTGCGTGCGGCTGTCGGCCTTCGCGGCAAGCGCGATGACCGGCGTGAGCGGGAGCGCGAGGTGCCCGCCGTAGACGTTCGTGTCGGTCAGCGCAGTCTGCCCGGGCGCCGAATAGCCGGCCTCCAAGAGCTGGCCATAGAGATGCACGCGACCGCTGCGTCCGTCGAAGAAGTCGCCGAGCCCGACGCTGAGCTCGGCCCGGTATGCGCCGGCTTCCGCAACCGACGGAAGCGCAGGCTGAGCGCCGAAGAAGCTGAAGCCCCCGTCATTCGAGAACAATGAGCTCGAGACGAGGCCGTCGCTGCGGCCTGCCTGCAGCTTGATCCACGAGTCCGCGCTCTTGCGGAAGGTCGCGTGGCCCGCGTACAGGCTGCTGTCGGCGCCGCCTTCTTGGTTGTGATTCGCGGTCGCGCCCAACAACAGGTGGTCGTTGAGCCACCACTCGCCCTGCCCGCCGAACGCCAGCGCGTCGAGCTCGGTGAAGCCGGGCGTGTACTCGTATTGGATGACGAGCCACACCTCGTTCCCGCTCAGACCCTGGCTGCGCACCAGCAGCGAATCCTCCGCGGTCGTGGCGACGGGCTCGGACAACAGCACCCGGCCCTGCAGGTAGTCGATGTCGTAATCGACCGTCGGCCGCAGGTGAACGACGCTCGAGACGATGCCCGAATCCTTGTCCCGCACCTCGAGGCGCAGGCGCTCGGAGCCGACCAAGAGATCCTGCCGGTTCAGCCAGTAGAGCGATCCGCCCGTCACGCGGAACTCGTCACGGCTGGCCACGGTGCCCGGATCCGCGGCGAAGGCGTCGAACACGATGCGCGTCTCACCGGCGCCGGTCGTCGCGAGCGATTGGTAACGAGCGTTCGCGCCGTAGAGCCCGCGGTCGACCTGCGCGAGCTCGTTGGCCAGGTAGCCGGCGTGGAAGTTTCCCCATAACAAGTGGCTGTCGCCGTTCGTGAGCTTGGCGTAGAACTTGCCGCTCGTCGGCGCAGCGTCCGTCACGGTTCCGTCGTCGCCGAACGTCGGCAGGTAGACGTCGGGGTCCATGCGCCGGAAGAGCGCAGCGGGCGACTTGTCGAGGAAGTTGCTGAACAGATCGGCGAGCGGCCCTTCTCGCGTGTCGGCACTCGCGGTCAGTCCCCAGCCCTCGCCGAACTTGCCGGCCACGAAGAACGCGAGCCGCCCGTCGGCGAGCGAGTCGGGGTCGTACTGTGCGTTCTTGCCGGTGAGCGCATCCGCGGGGCCGCCGCCGAAGCTCGTCGAGAGCGTCACGTCCGCGACGCCCGCATAGAACCAATCGCTCTCCGGCAGCCGGAAGTCGCGAAGGAAGAGCTCGCCGTTGCCCTGCTCGTCGAGCACCGCCACTTCGACCGTGTGCAGGCCCGTCGGCAGCAGCACGTCGGCTGCGAAGCGACCCTGCTCGTCCACGGGCACGCTCGTGCCCGCCAGCGAGACCGTGTGGTGTGGAGGAATCCCGCTGCCTCGGATGCTGACGCTTCCCACGTTTCCGAGCGGAATGCTGCGCGCGAGCGGCCCGCTCTCGCCGTGCGCGGCGAGCAGCGAGCTCGTGGAAGTGTCGGACGCGGGGCTGGCCGCGCTGCCGCCGTGGGTCAGCCAGAGCTGTTGCGGCGAGGTCTCGTCGAAGCGGCCCGTGACGTCGACCGCGCGCAGCACGTACTGCAGCTCGCGCACCGGACCTGAGAAGTCGAACGCGTCGGGCTCCCACTCTGCGCGGCCCGCCTCGTCGACGGGAATCACCGCCAGCGGCTGCGCTTCCGGCGAAGCACCGCGCTCGAAGATGCGAATCTCGGAGCGCTCGATGAAGTGTCCGTAATTCGTGTAGCTCGCGAACCGCACGCGCGGCGCCGCGAGGCTCGGGCCCGCGCCCGGGAGCACCAGCGTGCTCGGATGCGACGTCACGCTG
>DASTOI010000328.1:0-13500 GCA_035762585.1 Myxococcota bacterium | reverse complement strand
CGGTCGTCTCGCCTGGGCGAGCGCGATTCGCTGCGCGCGAAGAGCCCGAAGACCCGGAAGACACCGAATGGAGCGAACGGAACGACGAACCGAGCGATCTGGAGGCGACCGATGCGGAGGACTTTCGTGACCCCGACGCCTTTCCGCGCAGTGATTCGAGCCCGTACGCCCTTCGTGCGCTGGAGCACGCCGCGCGAGCAGAAGCCAGCGGAACCGAAGCGCTCGAATCGAGACGAATCGCCGTTGCGCGCGTCGAGCGCGGCGGCTCTCTCGGAGGCGCCGAGCAGCGCACCCGGCTGAGCGCGCTGCTTCACGATCTGCGCGCCGACGTTCGACCCGGCGGCGCGCCGGAGCTCGACGCCGCGCCGCTCGCGACCGGGCTCCCCGAAATCGATGGTCTGCTCGGCGGCGGCTTCCCGCGCGGGCGCATCGCCGAGATCGCGGGGCCGCTGTCGTCCGGCCGCACCTCGCTCGCGCTCGCGCTGCTCGCCGAGACCACGCGGCGCGGCTCGCTCGCGAGCGTGATCGACGCGGCCGACGCGTTCGACCCGAGCTCCGCCCACGCCGCGGGCATCGACCTGGCGCGCGTCTTGTGGGCGCGCCCGCCTGGGCTCGCGCAGGCGCTGCGCTGCGCCGAGCACGTGCTCGGCGCGGGCGGCTTTGCGCTGGTGATCGTCGATCTCGCGTTCGCAGCCGCGCGCGAACGGCCCCATGTGCCGCCGTCGGCGTGGCCGCGCCTGCGCAAGCGGGCCGCGAGCACGGGCGCGGGGCTCGTGCTGCTCACGCGCGATCGCCTCGCCGGCGCGTCCGCCGATCTCGCGCTCGAGCTGGCCGCGCGCGCTCGTTTCGCCGCGCAGCCGTATTGGCTCGAAGCGCTCGAGAGCCGCGTCCAGCTCGTGCGCAATCGCGCCGGGCCCGTCGAGCGCGTCGCGCTCGTGCGCTTCGCCTCGTGCGCGGCGTGAGCGCGAGCCGAGGCGATTCATGCGCCCCCCGCATGACACCGAGGTCGAGCGAGCGTTCGCGCAGCCCGAGAAGTCACAGCAGGAGAAGCGAAGCGGCGCCCCAAACCAGCAACCCAAACCTGACGACGAAACGCGGCCTCGATGGAAACCGCAAGCCGCGAGCGCCCAAGCGGGTCCGGGCTCGCTGCATGACGCGGCGCGCAGCGAGCCGGAGTCTGCGGAGGCGAGCAAAGCCAAGAGAAAAAAGCGCGCCTCGAATCAACGAACGAGCTCACGCATTGCGTGTCTTCTCATACCCGCCCTCCCCCTCTCCGCGGAGCTGCGCGCGGAGCCGGAGCTGCGCGGCCGTCCGCTCGTGATCGCGAGCGCGCCGGGGCCGCGCGGCGAGGTGCTCGCGTGCTCGCCGGAGGCGGAGCGCGCCGGCGTGCGAGTCGGCAGCGGCGTCGTGCACGCACGCGCGGCGTGCGCGGCGCTCGCGGTGCGCGTGCTCTCGCCCGCGAAGGAGCGCGCCGCGCGTGAGGCGCTGCGCGATGCCGCGCTCGCGTGCGCGCCGCGCGCCGAGCTCGCGCCACCCGCGACCGGCTTCTACGCCGCCGAGGCCGCGGTCTTCGTCGACGCGCGCGGCGTCGGCGCGCTCCATCGCAGCGAGGCCGGCTTCGCGGCCGCGCTCGCACTACAGGCAGAGCGGCTCGGCCTGCCCGCAGTGGTCACGATCGCCGACACGCGCGGCACCGCGCTGATCGCAGCGCGCCTGCTCGTCGCCGAGCAGCGAAGCGGCGCCACAAACCAGCAATCCCAACCTGACGACGAAACGCGGGCTCGATGGAAACCGCAAGCCGCGAGCGCCCAAGCAGGTCTGCGCTCGATGCATGACGCGGCGCGCAGCGAGCCGGAGTCTTCGGAGGCGAGCGAAGCCAAAGGAAAGACGAAGCACCTCGATGCAAGAAACACCACACAGCTCGCGAGCCCTGTGCGCGTGATTCCGCCCGGGGCCGACGCCGCGTTTCTCACCCCGCTCGCGCTCGACCTGCTCAACCCCGACGACGCGCTCGCCGACGCGCTCTCGCGCTTCGGCCTGCGGCGCGCAGGCGACTTGTTACGGGTTCCCGAGCGCGCGCTGCTGAACCGGCTCGGCCCCGCGCTCTTGCCGCTGCTCGCGCTCGCGCGCGGTGAAGACGCTTCGCCGCCGCCGCGCGCGCCGGACGCCGGCTCGTTCGAGGAGGGCAGCGAGCTCGAGGCGCCCGTCGCACAGCAGGAGCCGCTCCTGTTCGTGCTGCGGGGGCTGCTCGCGCGGCTCGCCGAGCGCCTCGCCTGCCGCGGGCTCGCGTTCGGAGCGCTGACGCTCGCCTGCGCGCTCGAAGGCGGCGGCCGCGACGTGCGCACGATCGGGCTCGCCGCGCCGACGCTCGACGTGCGCGCCGTGCTGCGGCTCGTCGCGCTCGCGCTCGAAGCGCAGCCGCCGAATGCCGCGATCGACGCGATCCACGTATCGACCGAAGGCGCCGTGCTGCGCGGCGATCAGCTCGATTTCTTCGCGCCGGCCGGCCCCTCGCCCGCCGCGCTGAGCCGAACGCTCGCCGAGCTCGCCGCGCTGTGCGGCGCGGAGCGCGTCGGCGCGCCCGCGCTCGCGGATGCGCATCGTCCCGACGCGTTCGCGCTGGCGCCGTTCGCGCTGCACGAGGCGAAGGGCCCGGCGCCGGCGCGCGCTGCCGCGCCGCGCGCCGAATCGACCGGCGGCGCGCCCTCGCTTCCGGAGAGCAGCACGTTGATCCGCGGCCTCGCCGTGCGCGCGCTGCGGCCGCCGCTCGCGGCCGCGGTGCGCAGCGCGCGCGGCGCGCCGCACTCGGTGCAGAGCGCGCTCGCGAATGGCGAGGTGCTGCGCTGCGCGGGGCCGTGGCGGACGAGCGGCCAATGGTGGAGCGAGGAGCGCTACGCGTTCGATCATTACGACGTGCTGACCAGCGATGGGAACGTCGTGCGCCTGCGCCGAGATCTGTTGCGCGAGCGCTGGGAGATCGATGGGGTGTTCGATTAGGGCGGGGGTTGGTGCGCGGGATGACGGTCGGGGCGCCGCCGCGCGGTGCGGCGGGGGCTCGGCTGCGCTCAGCCGCGTGACCGCGTTGGACCGAGGCGTGCGCCGTTCGAGGATTCTGGCGCGCTGCGCTTCGAGTTTGAGCGCGGTCACGCCTGGGCGTTCGCTCTGCGACCCCCGCCTGCCCGCGCGGCTCCTTGCCTTGCGTCGCCATCACGTGTCTGGGAGGAGAACGGTGACGCGGCCGGGCCATCGAGGCCCGGCCGCGTCACTTCTCGGTGTTGCTCGGGCGCGCGAGAGGTTCGTCAGCGCCTGTCGCGTCGGAGGACCGCGAGCGCATGCGCGGCGGCTTCTGCTCGCGAGTCGGCGCTCGACTGGGCGGTCGCCGCTTCGATCAAGCGCTCGGCCTGGGCGGCGTCGCCGTGGCAGGCTCGCAGCAGTGCGGCTTCCGGGTCGCGGCGGCGGCGCGCGTTCCGCGCGATCACGAGGCCGAGCGCGGCTGCGAGGGCGAGCCCGGCGAGCGCGCCGAGCACTACTTCGGCAGCGCCGCGAAGAAGCGCCGGATGCGAGCGGCGTTGGCGCCGATGTCGCCTTGGCCGTCGCGCGATTTGCTGCGCACGTCGACGACCGAGCCGCCGGTGCCGTCGTCGCGGACGCGAATCGCGACGTCGTCGACGAAGCGGAACAGCTTCGTGGTCTCGCTCGCGACGATCGTGCCGGTGGTCGGGTCGGCGCTCACGCCCTCCCAATCGAGCCGCTTCACCGTGTCGATCGCATCGGCGAACACCTCCGCCGGCGGGCGCGCGACGCGAATCGGCTGGAGATCCTGATAAGCGGGCGTGGCCTTGATCTGCTCGGCGAAGCCGTCGGGGTACGACATGTCGCGCCCGCGGCCGGAGGGATCACTCGGGAACGCGGGCGGATCGCTCAGGTCGGTGCTGATGTCGTTGATCGGCGGGGTGCCCGCGCCCGGCTGGCGCGCGATCGCGACGATGCCGATCGCGACGACCGCCGAGACCACGCCTACCCACGCCAGCGAGCGGCCCGTGCGGTTCGAGCCTGCGCGCGTCGTGTAGAGCGCGCCGAGACCCAACAGGCCGCCGACCAACGCGGTGACCAAACCCAACGCGAACAGCAGGAAACCGCCCATTGGCTCGAGCACGCGGAAGTGCGCGAGCGCGGCGCCGAGCGCGGGGTCGAACAGGCCGACCGCGCCGAAGATGCCCGCGACGAGCGCGAGCCTGGAACGCTTCATGAAGTCTCCTTCGCCTGAGAACTGGGCGGGCGCGCATCCTATCACCGCGAGCCCGAGCGAAGCGGGGCAAACGCGGCGGCGAGTCGATACGTTGCGCTCCTTTCGGGAGGATCTCGTGGCCGATCTCGTGCGGGCCGAGCGACGCGGCGCGGTCGCGCTCCTGACGCTGAATCGCGAGGGCGCGCTGAACGCGCTCTCGCGAGAGCTGCTCGCGGAGCTCGCCGCGCGCATCGACGCGGTCGCAGCCGACGCGAGCGCGCGCGCGCTCGTGATCACCGGCGCCGGACGCGCGTTCGCCGCGGGCGCGGACATCGCGCAGATGCGCGCCATGAGCGCGCTCGAAGCCGAGGCGTTCAGCCGTCTCGGTCACGACACGTTCGCGAGGCTCGAGGCGCTCGCGATCCCGACCCTTGCCGCGGTGAACGGCTTCGCGCTCGGCGGCGGCTGCGAGCTCGCGCTCGCGTGCGACTGGATCTACGCGAGCCGCAAGGCGCGCTTCGGCCAGCCCGAAGTGAACCTCGGCTTGCTTCCAGGCTTCGGCGGCACGAGCCGGCTCGTGCGCCGCGTCGGGCCGGCGTGGGCGAAGGAGCTGATCCTGTCCGGCGAGCCGATCGACGCAGAGACCGCCCAGCGCATCGGCCTCGCAAATCGCGTGTTCGACGACACCGAGCCGCTGCTCGCCGCGGCGCTCGCCGTGGGCGAAACGATCGCGAAGAAGGGACCGATCGCGATCGCGGCCGCGAAGCGCGTGATGCAGCAAGGGCAGGACGCCGACGTGCGCGTCGCGCACGCGCTCGAGCAGACCGCGTTCGGCGCGATCTTCGCGAGCGAGGACCGCGCCGAGGGCATGGACGCGTTCCTCGCGAAGCGCGCCGCGAAGTTCTCAGGGCGCTAGGCCGGCGAGGGCAGCGTGGGGCGCATCCTGTTGACTGGCTGTGCGGGCATGATCGGCTCGCGCACGGCCGCATTGTTATTGGACGACGGCCGCGAAGTGGTCGGCGTCGACGACTTGAACGACGCGAACGACCCGCGCCTGAAGCGACATCGGCTCGCGCAGCTCGAGGGCCGCGCCGGCTTCTCGTACGTGCACGTCGACATCGCGCAGCGCGCTGCGCTCGAGGCTGCGCTGGCGGCGGGCGGCTTCGACGCGGTGATCAACCTGGCCGCGCGCGCCGGCGTCCGCACCAGCGTCGAGAACCCGTGGATCTACGTCGACACGAACGTGACGGGCACGCTGAATCTGCTCGCGCTGTGCCGCGCGCGCGGCATCGCGAAGTTCGTGCTCGCGTCGACTTCGAGCGTCTACGGCGCCTCGCGCGCGGAGCAGTTCCGGGAGGACGACGACTCGAGCCACCCGCTCTCACCGTACGCGGCGACGAAGAAGGCGGCGGAGGCGCTCGCCTACACCGCGCACGCGCTGCACGGCCTCGACGTCTCGGTGCTGCGGTACTTCACCGTCTACGGGCCGGCCGGCCGTCCCGACATGGCGATGTTCCGCTTCGTGCAGCGCATTCGCGAGGAGCGAGTGATTACGGTCTACGGAGACGGCTCGATGTCGCGCGACTTCACCTACGTCGACGACGTCGCGCGCGGCACGATCGCCGCGCTGCGCCCGCTCGGCTTCGAGGCGATCAACCTGGGCGGCGATCATCCGTATGCGGTGAGCGAGCTGATCGCGGAGGTCGAGCGCGCGCTCGGCCGCCGCGCGCGCGTCGAGCATGCGCCCGCGCATCCCGCCGACGTGCCGCGCACCGCGGCGAGCATCGAGAAGGCGCGCCGCCTTCTGGGCTGGGAGCCGCGCGTCCCGCTGCGCGAGGGCGTCGCGCGCACGGTCGCCTGGTACGAGGCGAACCGGGAGTGGGCGAAGGACGTGCGCGTCGACTGACGGCTTCGCCTCGACACGGCGGCCCGCGCGTATCCTGCGCGCCAACGTGTGGAACGCGCTGACGTCTCGCGCGCGCGAGCGGGGGCGAAGCGGGCTGCGCCGGTCGTTCATCTGCCCGTTCGCGTCGCGTGACGAGTGCACAAACGGGTTCTCGGGATGGCGGCGCTCCTCAGGGAATTCGTCGCGGGACGAGCCGCTCGCGCGCGCGCGGCGCCACGAGGCAACACTCCCGCTCGCCGCTGCTGCCGCTCGGAAACACGAGCGGCGCGAGCGGGCGCGGATTCGAGGTTGTTATAGGCATCGCACTTGCACCATTCGTGCCATCGAGAGGATGGTGCGATGCGGGACACGATCCGCGAGAGATTCTGGCGGCGGGCGCTGCGCGGCTTGCGCGACGGCGACGCGCCCGCGCCGCCCGCGCTCGACGGATCGGCGGCGCCGGTGGTGTTACTGCACGGCTTCGGGACGACGAGCGACGTGCTGCGCCCGCTCGAAGAGCGAATCCAGCGCCGGCTCGGCCGCCCGTGCGTTCGCATGCGTCTCGGCGGCCGGCTTCCGCTGCATCTCGCCGACGTGCGCCGCACCGCGCGCCACGTCGACCGCGCGCTCGAGCGCACGCTGTCGGGAGCGGGTCGCGTCGACGTGATCGGCCACTCGCTCGGCGGGCTCGTCGCGACGTACTGGCTGAAGCGCATCGATCGCGGCCGGCGCATTCGCCGCGTGATCACGCTCGGCACGCCGCACCGTGGAACGCCCTACGCGTGGTTCGGCGTGCTGCTGTTCGGCGCGTTCTCGCGCGCGGTGTGGCAGATGCTTCCGGGCTCGAGACTCGTGCGGGAGCTCGCCACGCTGCCGGTTCCCGAGAGCTCCGAGCTGATCTGTCTCGGCTCTCACGACGACGCCGTCGTGCCCGCGCGGCTCGCGCTCCCCGCGCCGGCGCCGCGGCTGCGCGCGTCGGCGCTCTCGCGCGTCAGCCACCTCGACTTCGTCTGGTCGCGGCACGCGTTCGATCACGTCGTGACGGCGCTCTTTCCCTGACGAGTCGGCACTCGCTCAGCGCGCTTCGAAGCCCGCGACGTACGGCAGGGCGTTGGCGGTGCGCTCGATCGCGGCGCCCGCCTCGATCAGCACGGCGGTCGCGTTCCAGCTGCCCTCGAGCAGCGCCTGGCGCGTGCCGTCGTGGATCGCGGCCGGCATCACGCCCGCGCGCGAGCTCACGGTGCGCGCGGCGAGATCGACGATGACTCGTTGGGCCGGGTCGAGCTCGACGCTGTCCATCAGCGCCGTGAGGTCGCGCTCGCCGAGCGTCACGCAGGGCAGGCCGAGGGCGGTGCAGTTGCCGTGGAAGATCTCGGCGAACGACGCGCCGATGAACGCATTGAAGCCGAAGCGCATCAGCGCCTGCGGCGCGTGCTCGCGCGAGGAGCCGCAGCCGAAGTTGCGCCCGACGATCAGGATGCCGGCGCCGGCGAAGCGCGCGTCGTCGAGCGCGTGGTTGCCCTTCGCCTGCTTGCGATCGTCCTCGAACGCGTGCTGGCCGATGCCGTCGAACGTGACGCAGCGGAGGTAGCGCGCGGGGATGATGCGGTCCGTGTCGATGTCGTCGCCGCGCAGCACGCAGGCAGTCCCTTCCACGCGCTCCACGATCGCGGCCATTACAGACGCTCCCTCACGTCGACGACGCGGCCCGCGAGCGCGGCCGCCGCGACCATCACCGGAGACATCAGCAGCGTGCGGCCGGTCGGCGATCCTTGACGGCCCTTGAAGTTGCGGTTGCTCGAGGAGGCGCAGATCTCGCGTCCCATCAGCTTGTCGGGATTCATCGCGAGGCACATCGAGCAGCCGGCTTCGCGCCACTGGAAGCCGGCGCTGCGGAAGATCTCGTGGAGGCCCTCGGCCTCGGCTTGCTTCGCGACTTGTTGGGAGCCGGGCACGACCAGCGCGCGCACGCCGGGCGCGACCTTGCCGCCGCGCGCGACGCGCGCCGCCTCGCGCAGATCGCTGATGCGGCCGTTCGTGCACGAGCCGATGAACGCGACGTCGATCTTCGTGCCGGCGATCTTCTGGCCCGGCGCGAAGCCCATGAACTCGCACGCTTCGGCGAAGCCGGCGCGCTCGTCGTCCGGCACCTGCGAGAGCAGCGGCAGCGCTTCGTCGACCCCTAATGCCTGGCCCGGGTTGATGCCCCAGGTGATGGTCGGCGCGATCTCGCGCGCGGCGAGCTCGACGCGATCGTCGCACGGCGCACCCGCGTCGCTCGCGATGCTGCGCCAGTAGGCGACGGCGCGATCCCACGCGGCGCCTTTCGGCGAGAACTCGCGGCCGCGCAGGTAGTCGATCGCGATCTCGTCCGGGCTCACGTAGCCGACGCGCGCGCCGCCCTCGATCGACATGTTGCAGACGGTGAGGCGCTCCTCCATCGACATCGCGTCGATCACCGGCCCGGCGTACTCGTACGCGAAACCGACGCCGCCGTTCACGCCGAGCCGGCGGATGATGTGGAGGATCACGTCCTTCGCGTACACGCCGGCGGCGAGCTTTCCGGTGACCTCGATGCGGCGGAGCTTCGGCTTGTTCAGCGCGAGGCACTGCGTCGCGAGCACGTCGCGCACCTGCGAGGTGCCGATGCCGAACGCGATCGCGCCGAACGCGCCGTGCGTCGAGGTGTGCGAATCGCCGCAAGCGATCGTCATGCCCGGCTGCGTGAGCCCGAGCTCGGGGCCGATCACGTGCACGATGCCCTGCTTGCCGGAGCTCGGCAGGTAGAGCTGGATGCCGTGCTCCGCGCAGTTGCGCTCGAGGTGGACGAGCATCTCCTCGGCGAGCGAGTCCGCGAGCGGCCGGCGCTGCGAATCGGTCGGGATGATGTGGTCGACCGTCGCGAACGTGCGCTGCGGGAAGCGCACGCGCAGGTCCATCTCGCGGAGCTGCGCGAACGCCTGCGGGCTCGTGACCTCGTGGATCAGGTGGAGCCCGATGAACAGCTGGGTCTGCCCATCGGGCAGCTCGCGCACGGCGTGCGCGTCCCAAACCTTGTCGAACAGCGACTTCGCGGCGGGCATAGGCGTCGGGATTTAGCAGCGACGGAGGTGCCGGGCGACGCGACGTTGAGCCCCGCGTCAACGAGCTTGCATCGGGGACGTACTTTCACGCCGCAGCGATGCAAGTACGTCCCGGATGAAAGGTGGACCGCGCGCGGCACCGGCCTACGCTGCGGCGCCATGGACCTCCTCTACACCGCACACGTTCCGCCGGGCGAAGGCCCGCATCCGACGATCCTGCTGCTCCACGGCTGGGGCGCGAACGCGCACGATCTGCTGGGGCTCGCGCCGTTCTTGCACGGCGGCGAGGCGATCGTGCTCTCGCCGCAGGGCCCGGTCGCGTTCGAGATCGCGCGCGGGGTGCTCGGCTACGGCTGGTGGCCGATCACGTCCACGCGCGAGATCGACCCGCGCGCGTTCGACGCTGCGCGCCAGCTCTTGCGAGCGTTCCTCGACGAGGCGTGTACGCGCTACCCGGTCGACCGCCGCAAGCTCGTCGTCGCCGGCTTCTCGCAGGGCGGTGTGATGGCCTACGACCTCGCGCTCTCCGACCCCGGCCGCTTCGCCGGCCTGATCGCGATGTCGAGCTGGCTGCCCGAGCCGATCGACGCCGCGATCCCGGCGCAGGAAGAGCACAAGAACTTCCCCGCGCTCGTCCTCCACGGCACGCAGGATCCGATGATCCCCGTCGAGCGCGCGCAGGAATCGCGCAAGCGGCTGCTCGCGCGCGGCCTGAGCGTGCAGTACCGCGAGCTCGAGATGCAGCACGAGGTCAGCCCGGAGGCGCTGCGCGACGTCGTGCTGTGGCTCGAGGACAAGGTGTTCCAGCTGATCAAGCTCGCGTAGTAGGATCCGCCCGCGCGCCGGCCGGAGCTCCCGTGTTCACTCTCTATCTCGCCCCTAACACCTGCGCGCTGGCTTCGCTGATCGCGCTCGAAGAAGCCGGCGCGCCGTACCGGATCGCGCGCGTCGACTTCGCGAAGACTGCGCAGCGCGCGCCCGAGTATCTCGCGCTGAACCCGAAGGGCCGCGTGCCCGCGCTCGTCACGGACGAGGGAATCCTCACCGAGACGCCCGCGATCCTCGCGTACGTCGCGCAGATGTTTCCGGAGGGGCAGCTCGCGCCGCTCGCGTCGCTGTTCGATTTCGCGCGCGCGCAGGCCTTCAACAGCTACCTGTGCTCGACCGTCCACGTCGCGCACGCGCATCGCATGCGCGGCCACCGGTGGGTCGACCCGACGGACGCGCACGCGATCGCCGCGATGCAGCGCAAAGTTCCGCAGTCGGTCGGCGCTGCGTTCGCGCTGATCGAGGACGGCATGCTCGAGGGCCCGTGGGTGCTCGGCGAGCGCTACTCGATCTGCGACGGCTACCTGTTCACGCTCGCGCAGTGGCTCGAGGCCGATGGCGTCGATCTCGCGCGACTGCCGCGCGTGCTCGACCACCGGCGTCGGGTCGCGGAGCGCCCGGCGGTGAAGCGCGCGCTCGCGGCGGAGCAGGGCGGTGCGCGATGACGGTGCGCGTCGCGCTCGTCGGCGACCCGCGCGAAGAGGTCGTCGCGCACCGCGCGATTCCGCTCGCGCTGCGCGACGCCGCCGAGCGCGCGAAGTGCGAGCTCGCGTGGGAGTGGGTGCCGACGCCGCGGCTCGCGGACGGCGCAGCGCGCTCCGCGCTCGCGGGCTTCGACGCGATCTGGTGCGCGCCCGGCAGCCCCTACGCGAGCACCGAGGGCGCGCTCGCGGCGATCGCGCTCGCGCGCGAAGGGGGGCGGCCCTTTCTCGGCACCTGCGGCGGCTTCCAGCACGCGCTGATGGAGTACGCGCGCTCGCAGCTCGGCGTCGCGACGCCTGCGCACGCGGAGATCGACCCGGATGCCGCGGATCCCGTGATCACGCTGCTCGAGTGCTCGCTCGCCGGCGAGCGCGGCGTCGTGCGCTTCGCACCGGGCTCGCGCATCGCGCGCGCGCACGGAACACGGGAGCGCGGGGAGACTTATCACTGCCGCTACGGCGTGAGTCCACGCTGGCTTGCACGCCTCACATCCGGCGCGCTGCGCGCGGTGGCGCACGACGCGCGTGGCGAGCTGCGCGCCGTCGAGCTCGATGCGCACCCGTTCTTCCTGGCGACGCTCTACCAGCCCGAGCGCGCAGCGCTCGCCGGCGCATCGCATCCGCTGATCGCCGCGTTCGTCGCGGCGGCCGCGGAGCGCGCGTAATCGGCGACGACGTTCGGAGCCGCGGCCGTGAGCGCCGTCGTCGTCGGCGGCGCGCGCAGCGATCCGCATTCCGGCATGACTTACGAAGTCGACGAACCAGAGACTCAGGCGACTAGCGCCAAGTGCTCGCGCCCCGGCTTCCCTACACGATCGAGCGTTGCACCCCGGCACGGCGGCATGTCAGAGTGACCCCAGAGCCGCGGCGCTCGGGGAGGCGAAAATGCGTAGGGTCCTGCTGTTGGCGTGTCTATTGGCTGCGATCGGTGGATGCGGGAGCGGAAAGTGGCTCGACGTTCCGATGATGAGCTGCAGCGAGCTCGAAGACGAGATGGTGAATCCCGAAGACATGATGAAGACCATGGTCGGCCCCGGGATCTGTCTCCAGGCAGGCGGATTGAGGTACGGCGACGACTACCGCTGTGAGGACGGTCTCGTTCAGGTGCTGTGCGAAGAAGCATGACCCTGATGCGTCGCGCCTCGCAGAGGCGCGCGCGGCGTTCGTGGCTCGCGATGCCTAACAGTTTCGCGTCGCGGAGTGTTGCGGCGAGCAGCGCGCTCGCGGTCAAATGCGCCGCCGCGGCATGAGCGCCCGAACGGCGGCCGAGTGAAGTGAACGCGTCGGAGAGGAGAGGCGGCGAGCCCGTCAGCGGCCGCGCCGCTTCGCCTCGGCGCGCATGCGCTGCATCGCGTTCGTCTCGCTGTCGCGGTAGCGCTCCTCGCGCCACGGGTCGCCGCGCATGTGGTAGCCGGCGCGCTCCCAGAAGCCGGGCACGTCGATGTCGACGAGCTCGAAGCCGCGCACCCACTTCGCGCTCTTCCAGAAGTAGAGCTTCGGCACGACGAGCCGCACCGGGCCGCCGTGCTCCGGCGAGAGCGGCTCGCCGTCCGCGTGCGTCGCGAGCAGCACGTCGTCGCCCATCAGGTCGGCGAGCGGCAGGTTCGTCGTGTAGCCGGGATCCGCGTGCACGAGCACGAACTGCGCTTCGGGCTTCACGCGAAGCGGTGCGATCAGGTCGCGCACGCGCACGCCGCGAAAGCGCGCGTCGAGCCGCGACCACGTGGTCACGCAGTGGATGTCGCTCGTCGTCTCGACCTGCGGCAGCGCCTTCAGCTCGGCGAGCGACCAGCGCCGCTCCTCGTCGACGAGCCCGAAGCAGCGGAAGTCCCACCGGCCCGGCGCATAGCGCGGGATCTCCCCGTAGTGGAGCACCGGCCACTTGCGCGTCTCGGTCTGGCCGGGCGGAATGCGGGGGCTGCGTTCGCTCACAGGGTCCTCAGGGATCGTGCGATTGGAGGCCCGACAAGCTCGCGAAGTCACTCGCTTTTCGAAAGCTGTGCGCCGCTATTGCAGCGCTTCGGAAAGTGCGAGCGCCTCGATGCGCGCGTCGTCGTAGCCGAGCAGGGTGCGCAGCACGAACTCGTTGTCGCCGCCGAGCGCGGGTGCGACGGTCGGGATGCGCGCCGGCGTGCGCGAGAGCTGGAAGCGCGAGGCTTCGATCCAGCTCGCGCCCTCGGTCGGGTGCAGCGCCGCGAGGAAGTGCTCGCGCGCGGCGAGCTGCGGGTCGGCGCTGAGCTCGGCGCTCGACTGCACCGCATGCGCCGGAACGCCCGCAACCTGCAGTCGCTCGGCGAGCGCGTGTGCATCGTGCTTCGCCGTAGCCGCTGCGACCGCTTGCTCGTCGGGGGCTTCGGGATCGCAGCCGAGCACGCCCGCGGCCGCGCGCCATTCCGCGCGCGTGCGCGCCGCGATCGCGATCCAACGCTGCTCGCCCGCGGCGGGGAAGACGCCGTGCAGCGCGAAGCGCGCGTCCGCATTGCCTGCGCGCGTGACGTCGCGGCCGGTCTCGGATGCCTCCGCGATCACCGGCGCGACGAACTGCAGCGCCGCCTCCACCTGCGCGACGTCGATCAGCTGCCCCTCGCCGGTGCGGCGCCGGTGCTCGAGCGCGGCGAGCAGCGCGCACAGCGAGAAGCGCGGCGCGATGTAGTCGGTGTACGCCGCGAACGGGCCCGACGGCGCGCGATCGGGCCAGCCGACCAGCTCCCAGATCCCTGCGAGCGCCGCGCCGAGATTCCCGAAGCCCGCGAGCTTCGCGTGCGGGCCGTTCTG
>DASTOI010000327.1:0-3459 GCA_035762585.1 Myxococcota bacterium | reverse complement strand
CCGAACCAACGCCGCACGCGAAGGAGGAGGCCGCCTCACACCCCAATCACTACCGCGCCGCCACGCGAAGAGCACCGACAACGTCCCGCGTGCCCTGCACGCGCGCCTGAGCTCGATGGCTGACGCGCCCGAGGTCCATCCAGAACGAGCTCGATCTGCGTCGCCTCGGACTCACGATTCCGCCCACGCAAGCGAAGCGCGCAGCGGAGGCGGCGTCCTCGCCGCCGGAGCGAAGTCAACAAGGAAGGATCGAATGCGATCAGATCGCCGAGGCGTGAACCACTGCGCAGGTACGCCTACTTCAAACCGCGCCTCATCATTTCCTCGGCGATCTGAATCGCATTCAATGCGGCGCCCTTGCGCAGGTTGTCGCTGACCTGCCACAGCCAGAGCTTGTTGCTGCCGAGGTCCTTGCGCACGCGGCCGACGAACACCTCGTCGCGCCCGGCGGCGTCGAGCGCGGTCGGGAACAGATTGCGCGCGGGGTCGTCCTTCACGATCACGCCGGGGAACGCGGCGAGCGCCTTGCGCGCATCGTCCACCGCGAGCGGGCGCTCGGTCTCGACCAGCATCGCCGCCGAATGCCCGACGCGGACCGGCACGCGCGCACAGGTCACGCTCATGTCGAGTCGTTCGTCTCCGAGGATCTTGCGCGTCTCGAGGAAGAGCTTCATCTCCTCGGTCGAGTAGCCGTCGTCGCGGAACGACTCGCACAGAGGCAGGATGTTATGCGCGATCGGCACCGGGTAGGTTCGCGCGGTCGGCGGCTGCTGCGCGGCGGTCTCGGCGAGCTGGCGATCGAGCTCCTCCATGCCGGGCTTCCCAGTGCCGCTCACGGCTTGGAAGGTCGTGACCACGACGCTCTTCACGCCCGCGACGCGCCGCAGCGGCTCGAGCGCCATCACGAATCCGATCGTCGTGCAGTTCGGACACGCGACGATGCCGCGGTGCTTCTCGAGCGCGTCGGGGTTGATCTCCGGCACCACGAGCGGCACCTGCGCGTCCATGCGCCAGGTGCTCGACTTATCAATGGCGATGCCGCCGCGCTTGGCGACCTCCGGCGCGAGCTCCTTCGAGAGCGAGCCGGTCGCCGCGAAGAACGCGAAGTCGACGCCGTCGAACGCGGCGGGCTTCGCCTCCTGCACCGGAACCGCACGGCCCGCGAACTTCACCGTCGTGCCGGCCGAGCGCTCGCTCGCGAGCGCGCGCAGCTCGCCGACCGGGAAGCCGCGCTGCGCGAGCAGCAGGAGCACCACCTCGCCGACGGCGCCCGTCGCGCCCACCACCGCCACGGTTCGCTTGCGGTCGTTGGGGGTGGGCATCGGCGTCACTCCTTGGTGTCACGTGGTCATCGGCCGACGGCGGCGGGTCGACGAGGATTCCGAGGCCGCCGACGCGTGTCAACGCGAAGCCGAGCTGCGGAGCGCGCGGCAGTCGTCACGCGAGCCGAAGGCCCGCCCGCTCGTTGCGCGTCTGCCAGTAACTCCGGACGAACGCCGGCCGAACGTCGCGGCGCGGCGCCGAACGGGCGGCATCGTCGACGCGCTCCGTCCATGCCGCGAGCCGCCGCTCGGCTTCGGCGAACGCTGCGGCCGGCTCGGGCTGAGAGCCGTCGGCGAGCCACTTCGACTCGAGCTCGTCGCGCTCGCGCGCGAACAGTGGGAGCAGTCGCGCGGGGTCGCGCGCGACGACCCGGTGCAGGCGCTCGTGCCGCCACCAGAGCGTGCCCGCGTCGTAGCGATCCTCGGCGGCCGGACCGAGCGCGAGCGGCTCGCCGACGCGCACCGGCTTGAAGAGCGCCGTGCACGGCGCCGCCGTCGCGGAGACGAAGTGCCGGACACCATTCGGCGTCAGCTCCGCGATCCAGGATGCGGTGGTCTGCGAGCTGGCGAGCCTGCCGCCCGCATGCGCGCAAGGCGCGTTCAAGCCGCCGTTGTGCCAGCGATGGCGAGGGACGTCGCCCGCTTCGGGGCCGTGCGAGCGCAGCGCGGAAGCGAGATCGGAGAGAGAGCGCGCGCTCCGCGCCGCCGCGAGCGTGCACGCGCGGCGCGCGGCAGCGCCGGCGACGCGCGCGCGCAGCGCGTCGCCGTGCTCGTTCGCGAAGCCCGGCAGCGTCAGCGCGTTCGAGATCGCGTAGGCGCCGCTCACGCGCTCGGCGCGCCAGAGCTTCCCGGCGGTCTCGAGCACGAAGGCGCCGCGCGGGTCCGCGACCAGAAAGCTGTTGTGGTAGGTGAAGCGCTTGCTCTCGTGGCCGCAGCCGCCGCCTTGGCCGTGCGTCTCGAGCAGCTCTCCGATCACGGCGACCGCGCGCTCGGCGCTCTCGGCGCGCTCGAGCGCGAGCCGTAATAGGTCCATTCCGGTCAGGCCGATCGGCGCGTACGGCTGCCGCGTGAACACCGCCTCGTTGCCGATCGCGACGCCGTGCTCGTTCGCGCCGATCTCCGCGCCCCACATCCAGAACGGGCGCGAGAGCAATACCGCGTGCGTCTCGCCTGCCTGAGGGATCGGGGTCCACGTGCAGCGCACGCGAGCGCCGTCTGCGTGGATCCGGCGTGGATGCCACTCCAGCACCTGCGCCTCGTTCGGATCGCGGTCGCTGTTCTTCGCGAACAGCACGCGATTCTCTTCGACGCGGACGAAGGTGTCGCACATCGCGTCGCCGGCGGCCGCGAGCTCAGGCGCCGCCGGCGCGCCGCAGCGCGGCCTCGACGAGCGGCAGCCGGTCGTTCCCGAAGAACATGTCGCTCTCGTCGACGAACATCGTCGGCGAGCCGAAGCCGCCGCGCGCGATCAGCTCGTCGGTGTTCTTGCGCAGCTGCTCCTTGATCTCGGGCGCCGCGCTGCGCGCGAGCAGCCACGCCGGATCGAGGCTGATTCGCTTCGCGCAGTCCTCGAGCACCGCGTCTTGCGAGAGATCCTGGTTGCGTCCCCAATAAGCCTCGAAGCACGCGCGCGACCACGCGGGTAGCGCGTCGCGCTCCTGCGCCGCGATCGCGCCGCGCATCGCCTTCACGCTGTTCACCGGGAACACCGTGGGCCAGCCGATCGTGAGGCCGTACAGGCGCGCCCAGTCCTGCAGATCCTTCGCGTGATACTTCGCCTTGCGCGGATTCGGCTTCGCGCGCGTCTCGTAGACGCTGTCGTTCACCGCGTTGAACACGCCGCCGACCAGGATCGGGCGCCAAACGAGCTCCGCCGAATGTGCGCGCGCGAGCTCTTCGATCTTGTGGAACGCGAGATACGTCCACGGGCTGCTGCAGTCGTAGAAGAATTCGAGTCGCGGCATCGGGATCGCCTCGTTGTTAGGAACGCCTCGTCGTGGCGGCGCGCGCCGCGCGCCAGGCGGCGACGAGCTCGTCGACGTCGAGCAGCGCCTGCGTCGTGGGCGGCCCGCTGCTCGCGGTGCGATTCAGGCGGCGGATGTCCGCGTTCAGCGCGCCGGCCGCTTCGCGCAGCGCG
>DASTOI010000326.1:0-5137 GCA_035762585.1 Myxococcota bacterium | reverse complement strand
CGCGATGTACGCGCCGAAGCTGGTCGAGCCGCCGCCCGACTCGGATCTGATCGAAGACTGGGAGCTCTTCTATCGCCTCGCCCAACAACTCGGGCTGCAGCTCCGACTCTCGTCCTCCTTCTCCTGGGGACCCGCGGCGATCGAGGGCCCGACCGCGCTCGACATGCGGCGCAAGCCGACGACCGACGAGCTGTACGGGCTGCTTTGCAAGGGCTCGCGCGTGCCGCTCGAGACCGTGAAGCAAGCGGGACGCGGCGCGCTCTATCCGGACGACGCGATCGTCGTCGCGCCGAAGGACCCCGGCTGGGAAGGCAAGCTCGACGTCGGAAACGCGTACTTGTTGGGGGAGCTCGCCGAGATCGCGGCCGAGCCGCGCGGGCCCGACGAGCGTTTCGCTTACCGCCTGATCTCGCGCCGTCTGCCCGACGTCTACAACTCGAGCGGCCGCGACATCCCGCGACTCACGCGCAAGTGGACCTACAACCCGGCCTTCATGAACCCTGGCGATCTCGCACGCGAGGGCCTCGCGCCCGGCGACACGGTCGAGATCGCGAGCGGCTACGAGCGCATCCTCGGCATCGTCGAGAACGACCCGAGCGTGCGCGCCGGCGCGATCTCGATGCCGCACGCATTCGGCGGCCTCCCCGAAGAAGCGCACGCCGTGCGCGCGCTCGGCAGCAACACCGGCGCGCTCGCCCCCGTCGACCGCGACTTCGACCCCATCAGCGGGATCCCGCGCATGAGCGCGATCC
Source organism: Myxococcota bacterium (assembly GCA_035762585.1). Lineage (GTDB taxonomy): Bacteria > Myxococcota_A > UBA9160 > UBA9160 > UBA6930 > VGRF01. The sequence continues at coordinate 4,385 of DASTOI010000326.1, read as the reverse complement.
CGGTGAACGTGAAGAAGGTGGTCGGGATGTGAGGAAACAGCGTCAGAACGCGGCAAAATTCAACAGGCGAGTTGCGCCGTTCTCTTGCATAGATCGTCGAGTGCAAAGGCTGCGGTAGTGCTGATCGGACCCGGCGAAACTTGGCAGATGGAAGAGTTCGGTGAGGCGTATGTGCGCGCTGTCGCGTCCGTTGCGGGCGTGACCGTGGACAGGCCCAGGGTCGACAACGACTCCGTTGATCTGAGGTTCTCGAAGCGTCTTAGTTCGGGTCCGATCCATGCGGTTTCCCTTGAAGCCCAGCTCAAGACGACTGCGGCGGACATCCTCCGAGCCGGTCATTTGGCCTTTCCTCTTGAAATGAAGAACTATGACGACCTCCGCCCGGCCAACGTCATGGTCCCGCGAATTCTGATCGTTGTGCTCGTGCCGCCTGACACCATCGAATGGCTCTACAGAGCGAATCCGAGCTGTGCGTCAAAAGGTGCGCGTACTGGATGTCGCTCCGCGGCCTGCCAGCGGTCTCCAACCAGACGACAAAGACGGTCCATGTGCCGCGCGCTCAAACGTTCGCGGCAAGCTCGTTTGAGTCGATCCTTGATCGGATCGCAACTGGGAGCCAGCCATGAGAACGATCATTCGTGATCGCGAGACGCTTGGCTCAACAGGCCTTCACGACCTTAACGCCTACCTTCGCGCGAGCGGCTGGGTGGAGCAGTCGATCCCGATCCCCAACGCGACTTGTTGGCAGCGAACTGGCGAGGGTGAACACGAGATCCTGCTCCCCAAGTCGGATCAGGTCTTGGACTACGCCGCACGCGTTGCCGACGCACTTGCCACGCTCGAGCTAGTCGAGCAGCGGTCTCAGCTTGAGATCGTTCGCGACCTTGCGTTCTCTTCCGCGGACATCGTCCGCTTTCACCACCTTTCCAGCGCAGCCGAGGACGATTCTGTTGCGATTGCCGATGGACTGGCACTCGTTCACAGTGCGCATGACCTAATGGCCTCTGCGGCGGCGACCGCCGTCGCCCCGCGGAAGGTTCTCGCACCGAGGTGGCCGCCTCAGGCAGTCGATTACATGAGGAACCTTCGCCTTGGGCACACGGAGAGGGGGAGCTTTGTCGTCACAGTCGTCTCGCGCGTTGCGCCGCTCCTGACTCCGGACGCGCCAGGGCTGCTCGAAACCATGGGAGAGCCATTCCCACGAACCGTGACGCGCACCCTCAACAGGGCCTTCGCGCCGCGAAGGATGCCGCCGCTGCAGCTTCGTCCACCGGCCGATTCGATTCGTTCGAGCGCGCTGTCGAGCTGGGTCTGAGCGCGAACCTTTGCGACTCGCTAGCCGCGATGTCTCACTCCGATCAGGGAACGCAGGCGCTGTCGGTGAGGATCGCATGGGCGCCGAGCAGGCCCCATGAGCCGTCGGAACCGATCGTTTTCCGCCCCGACGCGATCGAGATTCTTCGGGAGGCGGGGCGCGTGTTCCGAGAGGAAAGCCCGCTCGAGGAACTCGTCGTGACGGGTGTGGTGACGAAGGTCCAGCGGAACCAAGAGTCGGATATGCGGATCGCCACCGTCGGCTGCGTGATCGAGGACAAGCCGAGGAGCATTGCTCTGGAGCTAGGCGAGGCGGACTTTCACATCGCGACGGAAGCGATCGACAAGAATGTGGGGGTCACGTTCACCGCGGACATCGTTCGAGAGGGCCGCGGGCTCAGAGCTCAGAGTGTGCGTGGGATGCGTCTGCTGGCCGATTCAGCTAGCTGAGCACGCCCTTCGCCGCGAGCTCCGCAATCCGGTCATCGCCGTAACCGAGGATCCCCTTCAGCACGCGCTCGTTGTCGCGGCCGAAGTGGATCGCGGCCTTCGGCTTCAGCGGCTCGAGCGCGCTGAGCTTCAGGCGGCCGCTCTCGACGAACGTCGTCTGATAGATCGAGTGCTCGCACTCGATCCAGTGGCCGCGGTGGTGCATCTGCGGGCACGCGTAGAGCCGCGCGGTGTCGAGCACTTCGTGCGCGGGGACGCCGCGCGCCTGCAGCGCGTGCTCGATCGCCGCGGCCTCGCGCGCGGCGCACCACGCGGCGACGGCGCTCGTCACGAGCTCGCGCTCTTCGCGACGAGGCATTAGGTCCTCGCGCTGCATCTCGGCGCACAGCTCGCGCCAGTCGCGCTCGTCGCGCACCGCGAGCGCGACCCAGCGGTCGGCGCCCGCGCACGCGAACACGCCGTGCGGGAAGTAGAGCTCGTCGTCGTTCGCGCGCGCGCGCAGCACGCGGCCGTTCACGTGGAAGTCGAGCACGCCCGGCGCGGCGAACTGGAGTCCGCTCTCGGCCTGCGACTGATCGACGCGCTGCCCGCGCCCAGTTCGCCGCTGCTCGTCGATCGCCGCGAACAACGCGAGCGTGTTGTATCGGACCGCGATGAAGTCGGTGTAGGCCGCCCACGGTCCCGACGGGAGCCCGCCCGGCTCGCTGGCGAGCGTCATGTACCCCGTAACAGATGCCGCGAGGTTCCCGAAGCCCGTGAAGCTTCTCCACGGCCCGGTCTGACCCATCAGGCACGACTCGAGCAGGATCGCGCGCGGGTTCGACTCGTGGATCGTCTCCCACGCGAGGCCGAGATGATCGAGCACGCCGGGCGCGAACGAAGAGGTGACGACGTCGGCCCAGCGCACGAGATCGAGGATCACCGCGCGGCCCTCGGGTGCGTGCATGTCGATCGTGACGCCGAGCTTGTTCGCGTTCGCGCTCTGGAAGCCGCCGGCGCCCTCCGGATGCGGGTTCGCGAACTGGTACGGCGGGATCACGCGCAGCGTGTCGATGTGCTTGCTCGACTCGACGTGCACGACTTCGGCGCCGTAATCGGCGAGCACGCGCGTCGAGCCCGGCCCGGCGAGCACCCAGAACAGGTCGAGCACCTTGAGCCCGGCGAACGGGAGCGCCGCGCTGCCCTGGGCACGCGCCGGAGGCGCAGCTGCGAGCGCTTCACGGAGCGAGAGCGGCTCGCTGCGCGCTTCCCCTAACACCTCGGCCGTGTGCTCGCCGATGCGAGGCGCGCGCCGCGCGATGCAGAGCGGGGTCTCTTCGAGCTTCGCCCACGCGCCGGGGTGCGCGACCGGCGCGCCGTCCAGCGGGCTCGGCAGCGTTACCGCGAATTCGCGCGCGGCGAGCTGCGGGCTGCTGACGATCTGGCCGAGATCGAGCACCGGCGCGAGCAAGAGGCGACGCTTCACGCTCTGCTCCATCAGCTCGGCGCCCGTCTTCGTCGCGAGGAACGCCGCGAGCGCGCGGTCGACCGGCTCGTACGCGCTCTCGGGCAGCGCGCCGGTCGCGATACGCCCGACGAACGACCCCCAATCCTCGTCGACGAGGCGCGCGTCGCAGCCGCCCTCCTCGGCGAGCCAGCCGAGCAGGCGCTTCATGAAATGGCCGGTCGACGGCAGGAAGCCGGGGCCGAGCACGACCCAGCCGTCGGCGCTGCGATGGCGCGTGCGCAGGAATGCGCCCTTCACGTAGACGCCGCCGGACATTCGGCGCGCGGGCACTTCGCCGAGCGCGCCGTCGAGCGCGCGGAACTGCGTCGCGAGCGTCGTCGAGTGCTGCATCGACGCATCGACGTGCTGGCCGCGCCCGCTGTGCATGCGCGCAAAGTGCGCGACCAGCGCGCCGACCGCGGCGTCGGCGGCGGCGTGCAGCCCCGCCTGCGGAATCGCGACGCGCAGCGGCCGCCCATCCGCCTCGCCTGATAAGAAGAGCGACGCGCCCGCGGCGAGGCCGATCAGATCGGTCGCCGCGTAGTGCGCCTTCGGTCCGTCCTGTCCAAATGCGCTGATCGAGACGTAGATCAGCGCGGGATTCAGCGCGGCGAGCTCCGCGTAGCCGAGGCCGAGCGACGTCATCTGCCCCGGCGCGAAGCTCTCGATCAGAAAGTCGGCGCCGCATGCGAGCCGCTTCAGCTCGGCGCGCTCGCTCTCGCGCGTGAGATCGAGCACCGCGCTGCGCTTGCCACGTGCCCACGCCCACCACGTGAGCGAGCGCTCGGGATCGCGGACGTCGCCGGCGAACGGCCCGCGCCGGCGCGCGGCGTTTCCTTCGGGCGGCTCGATCGCGATCACGTCGCAGCCGAGATCCGCGAGCAGCTGCCCGCACAGGATGCCGTCTTCGTTCGCGAGATCGAGCACGCGGTACGGGCGCAGCATGAGGCGGGATTCAATCACATCCCGGTGGCTCTTTGGGATTTGACCCCAACGAGCCACGGCGTTTCGCCGCGACGGCGGGCTGACTACCGTGCGCCGCCATGCCGACCACGTTCCCTGCTGCGCGGCGCGTTCGTCTTCCCGAGGTCACGCTCGAGGTGCACGAGGCCGGCAGCGGGCCGGCCGTCGTGAT
>DASTOI010000325.1:0-6135 GCA_035762585.1 Myxococcota bacterium | reverse complement strand
TCCTTCATCCGCACCATCGTCGCGCCGGTGAAGAGCAGGAACGCGCCGAACACGTAGGACAGCGCGAGGCCGCCGGCGATGAAGCCCGCGCGCATCGCGAGCGCGCCGAGAATTCCCAGAACAGGACCTTGTGCCGGAACGCCAGCGGCACGCGGAAGTAGCTGAAGATCAGAATGAGGACGAAGACGTTGTCGATGCTGAGCGACTTCTCGACGAGGAAGCCGGTGAGGAGCTCGAGCGCCGCCTCGCTGCCACGCTCGTGAGCGAAGAGAATCGAGAGGTCGAAGAGCAGCGCGAGGGCGACCAGATCCCGAACCAGCCGAGGGCCTTGCGACGGCCGGGCGCGTGAACGCGGCGGTGGAATACGCCGAGGTCGAGCGCCAGCATCCCCAACACCACGACGGTGAAGAGGAGCCACGCGGCCGGCGACGCGGAGTCGCCGCCGGGCGAGTGCGCGCGCCACGCGCCGCGATCAGGGCAGAATCGTGATGCGCGCCTCCCCGGTCGGGTACGGCGCGTAGCGCGCGTCGCCGGCCGAAATCGTCGGAACGCCACTCACCGCCGAGAACGATTCGAGGTACTCGCGCAGGCCTAGCTCGTATGGAATCGCGAGACCGCCGCCGCTGCGCAGCGTCGTGATCGTCTTGCCCGCGAACGCCGTGTAGCCGTCGCCGCCGTTCGCGGTGAAGTTGTTGGTCACGACCGCGAGGCTCGCCGGCGCGAGCAGATCGATCGCGCCGGCGGTGACGAGCGGCGTGCCGTCCGCGAGCGCGGCCGTCATCACACGGCTCCCCGAAGGCTGCGTCGCGTCGTACGTGACCGAGAGGCCGGCGATCTGGAGGAAGCGGCCGTTCTGCGCAGGCAGCGGAGCCGCCGAGAATTCGAGCATCGCCTTCACGTCGGCGGGCGACATGCCCTCCACGACGACGAGCGTGTTGTCGAACGGCAGCACGTTGATCACGTCGAGCCGCGAGATCACGCCGCCGGCGCCGCCAGTGGGCAGCGTGTCGCCGGCGTTCTGGCGGATGCCGCCGCCGTTCTGAACGGCGATCACGGGATTCCCCGCACCCGCCGGCGGGAGGCCGGTCGAGGCGGCGTAGCGGTCGTATGCTGCGAGCCACGCGTCGGCGACGAGGTTGCCGCCGTTCGCCTGCCGGCTGCGAACGCCCGCGCGCGACACGTCGATCAGCACGTCGCTGGCGGCGACCGGCGTCGCAGCGAACGCGGCGAGGCAACCCGACACCGGAGTGATCACTGCGGCGGTCATGCCGGCGTCGGGCGCGATCGCGTCCGGGATGCCGAGTGCCGTCGCGACCGAGCTGGTCGGGATCACGCGCAGCGGCTTCGAGGTCGCGTCGATCGCGGTGATCTCGCCGGCCGCGTCGAAGGTCGCGACGAGACGACCGAGGTACTTGTAGTTCCCGGCCGTCGTCACGATCGGAACGCTGCGCCCGTCCGCGTCGGCCTGATGGATCGGGTACGTGCCCATGGTCGGCGCCGCCTCGCCGGGGAGGCGATCCGCCGGGTCGTTGACGAGCAGCTCGTCGCCGCCGCCGGCCACCGCGATGTCGACGCCGCGCAGCAGCGCGACCACCGCCCGATCGTTCGACACGTCCTGCAGGTGGCTCACGAAGAGGATCTTGTTGACGCCCAGCGCCTGCAGCCGGGAGATCTCGTCCTGAACCACCGCCGCCGTCGAAGCGGCGTCGACCGACGTCACCACGACGTCGCGCGGCGACGACACGACCGGCAGCTCCCAAGTGGTCGCTGCCACGATGCCGAACCGGAGCGTGGTGGTGAGATCTCGCACGATCGCGGAGCGCGCGATCACCTTTCCGTTCGTCGTCTCGCCGAGGATCAGGCCGCTCGCCTCGCTGAGCGCGTCCAGCGCCGGCTCGCCCGAGACGTCGAGATTCGCCGATAGGAACGGCTGACTCAGCATGCCGCCGGTCTCGAACGAGCGGACGAAGCGTTCGAGGAAGTCGGGCGTGTAGTCGAACTCGTGGTTCCCGAGCACGTGCGCGTCGTAGGGAATGAGCCGCTGGGCGACCGCGTCGTGCACGTCGATCGAGGGATCTTCGAGGCTGCACGCGAGCGTCGCGCTCGCGAGGAACGCGTCTCCCGCGTAGACGTCGACCACGGCGTGCCGGGCCGCGCGCGCGGCCTCCACCTCGCGGTCCGTCACGGCCTTGAACGCGGCCGCGCCGCCGACCGGCAGCGTCTGGCCCGACACGGGGTTCGTGAGCGACAGCAGCGACGACTCGCCATCGTTGTTATGGAGCAGCGTGAGTGTTCCCGCGGCGTCCGCGGCCGTCGCGCCCCACAGCGTCACGGTGCCGGTCACCTCGTTCGCGACCGCGAGCAGAGCTCGCCCGGTCGGGCTGAGCAGCGCCGGCACGAACTGGAGCACCTCGGGGCCGCTGTCGGGCCCGAGGGCCCCGTCGAACGTGCGGCTCTGCAGGTACTGCGTGATCTCGGGATGGTGCGGATCGCTGATGTCGACGACCACGACGCCGCCGACGCGTTCGAGGCCAACGAATGCATACTGCCGCGCGCCCACGCGACCCACGGCGACGCCCTCCGGCTCGGGCCCCTTGTTGTCGCTGCGATCGTCGAAGCTGTCTTCGCTGTTATTGCCGTTGAAGTGATCCGGCAGCACGTGCGCCGTCAGGCGCTCGAGCCGCTCGCCGCTGTCGTAGACCTGCTCTCCGGTCGCCGCGTCCCAGATCGAGAAGGAGCGTGCGCCGAACGCATACAGCTCCTGCTGGCCGGAGTCTCCCGACGCGGGAAACGCGGTCGTGACGGTGAGCCGCCCGAGCTTCGCGTTGTCGTCGGCCTCCGGGAGTGCGGCGAGATCGGCGACGCTACGTGCTCTCGCCTCCTCCTCGAATCCGTCGTACTCGCGCGCGTCGCCTTCGTTCGCGGTGACGAGGTAGGTGCGGAGGCCGACCTTGTAGGCGGCGATCGCGTCGGGCATGTAGAGGCCCTTCACCGGCCACGTCTCGATGTTCACGCGGTCGTCGCGATCGCTCGCGTCGATGCCGTTGCCGGGAAGCGAGTGGTCCTTGGCGCCGAGCGGAACGATGCGCGTGAAGCGTGGCGTCCCGATCAGGCTCAGCACGCCGATCGCGTTGTTCTCCTGCAGCGTGACGTAGGCCTGCGTCAGCAGCGGATCGACCGCGATGTACTCGGGCTCCAAGTCCTGCGCGACGGTCGCGTTCGGCCCGAAGACTCGGACGCCTGCAGCCTTCAGCGCATCGGCCTGCGAGTTGAACGACGCGAACCCGGCCGTTCGCACGCGCACGACGCGAAAGCGCGGGAGGCGTGCCAGATCGATCACGCTGACGGAGCCCTCGGGATCGAGCTGACCCGGCTCGTAGCCTTCGGGCTCGCCCTCGTTCGCGACGAGCACCCGCAGCGGGCCCGCGAACGTCAGCATGTCGGGCCCGGCGCCCACCGTGGCACGCCCGAGCACATCGCCGCGCGCGTTCAGGAAGACGGCTTGTCCGGGCGCCTCTCCGTTCGCGATTGCGACCGCGATCAGGCCGAAGCTCGCGGCGACGCTCGTCGCTACCGATCCGTATTGCGAGAGGTCGACGCGCTGGATCAGCACCGGCGTTGCAGGCGCCGTGATGTCGACGATGTCGAGCGACACGTCGCTCGCGTTCGTCACGTACATGCGCTTGCCGTCGACGGCGACGACCTCGCCCGACACCACTTCGTTCTCCGGATCGGCGAGGCCGGTCGTGTAGCGGCCGATGAGCTCGAACGCGGCCGGGCTCCCGGCCGGCGTGAACGTGCCGCTCGCCCCGGCCGCGACGCTCGCCGGCAACACCGCCGCCGCCATCGCCAGGACACCCGACATCCACCAGAGCGCTCGCTTCGCCGATCGAATCACCGCGCATACCTCCTCGTGAGGGGCGCGACCCTATCGCGCCTAACAAACGGGCGGGCGCAGCTCACGGCTTCTTTGCGCGCTCTTCGCCCGGCGTCACGCAGACGTGGCCGAAGCGTCGAACGACCGGCCTTGCGATTCTCGGCGCGGGCGTCGCTCGCTCGGCGTAAAGTGGCCGCGTGGGCTCAGACGACACACCCGGGCTCTCCGCGGCGCAGGTCTCGGCCTTCCGTGCGGACGGCTTTCTCAGCCTCGACGCGATTTCGCCGGCGGACGAGATCGCGCGGCTGCGCGAGGCGTATGCCGAGCTCCTCGGCGATCACACGACGTACCGGCTTCGTTATCAGGACGAAGACCCGGGCGGGAAGCAGCGCGTGATCACGCAGATCTTCTCGCCGGAGCGCCAGTGCCCCCGGCTGCTCGAGACGCACTATCTCGCGAACGCGCGGCGACTGGGCGCGACACTGCTCGGTGTCGATCCGGGCGAGGTCTCGTTCGGCGGGCTGATGATGCTCTACAAGCCGCCCGCGGCCGGCCGGGATGCGCCGTGGCATCAGGACGAGGCGTACTGGGAATTCCCGGATCAGCGCTGCCACAGCATCTCGGTGTGGATGGCGCTCGACGACGTCGCCGTGGAGAGCGGCTGCATGCAGTACATCCCGGGCTCGCACGCGCGCGACCTGCTGCCGCATCGCAAGCCGCCCGGTGTCGAGCCGATCGTCGTCGACGCGCCGTTCGATCCGTCGAGCGCGGTGCCGTGCCCACTGCGCGCGGGCGGCGCGGTGGCGCACCACTGCCGCACGCTCCACTACTCCGCACCGAACAGCACGGGCCGGCCGCGCCGCGCATTCACGACGATCGTGCACGGACCGCGCGCGCCGCGCGTCCCGCCCGTGCCGCGAACCTGGCTGAGAGATTGAGACCTACCCGACCGAGGTATTCCATGAGCTTCTCGCGCTGCCTGGCCCCTGCTCTCCTCTTCGCCGCTGCGAGCGCCGTACCCGCTGCGCCCGCGCCCCCCGTGCCGAGCGCCGTCATCCAGACGAAAGCCGGCGCGTTGCAAGGCCTCGTCGACGCCGGCGTCGCAGCGTTCAAGGGCATTCCCTACGGCGCGCCGCCGATCGGCGCGCGCCGCTTCCTTCCGCCGCAACCCGGCGAGACGTGGCCGAACGTGCTCGTCGCAACGGACTTCGGCGCGCCCGCGATGCAGCTCTACGACCGCCCGCACACCGGCAGCGATCTCTCGCTCCAGCTCGCGACCGTGTTCACGACGCGCGGCGACGAGAAGATCGACAACGAGGACTGTCTGTTCCTCAACGTCTGGACGCCCGGCGCGGATGCGGCGAAGCGGCCGGTGATGTTCTGGATCCACGGCGGCGGCTTCGCGTACGGCTCCGGCGCGTGGCCCGTCTACGACGGCGCGAACCTCGCGCGCGCCGGCGACGTCGTGGTTGTTACGGTGAATCACCGCCTCAACGCGTTTGGCTATCTCGATCTGAGCGAGCGCCTCGGCGCGGACTACGCGCACTCGGGGAACGCCGGCATGCTCGACCTCGTGCTCGCGCTCGCGTGGGTGCGCGACAACATCGCCGCGTTCGGCGGCGACCCCGCGAACGTCACGATCATGGGCGAGTCCGGCGGCGGCGCGAAGGTGAGCACGCTGCTCGCCATGCCGGCGGCGAAGGGTCTCTTCCACAAAGCGATCATCCAGAGCGGGCCGGGCGTGACCGGCGTCTCGCGCGAGGCGGCGCGCAAGAGCAGCGGCACGATCCTCGGCGAGCTCGGCCTCGCCGACGCGGACGCCGAGACGCTGCGCGCAAAGCTCACGACGCTGCCGGCGCAGGCGATCCTCGATGCGACGTACGCCGCGCAGGCGAAGGCCGGGCCCGCGTTCAACGCGTTGCCGCTCGCCGCGGTGGTCGACGGCGACGTGCTGCCGCGCGACCCGTTCGCGCCGGCGGCGCCGGAGCCAGCGAAGGACGTGCCGATCCTAATAGGCTGGAACAAGGACGAGATGAGCTTGTTCAACACCTCCGCGCCGTGGTGGGGAAAGCTCAGCGAGGAGCAGCTACCCGCGATGGTGCGGAGCTCCGGACCGGGCGACGCCGCCGCGTTGATCGCCGCCTATCGAAAGCTCGCGCCCGATTACACGCCCACGTACTTGTTCAACGCGATTCTCGGCGACCGCTTCATGATGGCCGGCTCCGTGACGCTCGCGGAGCGCAAGGCCGCGCAGCGCG
>DASTOI010000324.1:0-3443 GCA_035762585.1 Myxococcota bacterium | reverse complement strand
GTGCTCCGTTCTCTTCGGCGCCGAGTCCTCGATGGCGCCGATCTTCCTCTTCTAAGACGTTGACCTCACCGCTTGCGCTGATTCGCCGCCAGGATCCGCTTGCGCAGCCGCAGCGACTGCGGCGTCACCTCGAGCAGCTCGTCTTCGTCGATCCACTCGAGCGCCGACTCGATCGTCAGCTGCCGCGGCGTCGACAGGATCGTGTTCTCGTCGCGCCCCGCCGCGCGAATGTTCGTCAGCTTCTTCGCGCGCACGACGTTCACGTTCAGATCTCCCGCGCGCGCGTTCTCCCCAACGACTTGTCCCTCGTACACCGGCACCCCGGCGCCCACGAACAGCGTCGACCGCTCCTGGATGTGGAACAGCGCATACGGCGTCGTCCTGCCGCCCTCGCTCGCGACGATCGCGCCGACGCCGCGGCCCGGCAGCGCGCCGGCGAACGGCTCGTAGCCGCGAATCGTGCGGTGCAGCACTCCTTCGCCGCGCGTCGCCGTGAGAAACTGCCCGCGATAGCCGAACAGCCCGCGGCTCGGCACCGCGAAGTGGAGCCAGGTGCGGTTGCCCTGCGGCTCCATGTCGAGCATGCGGCCCTTGCGCAGCGCGAGCCCTTCGAGCACGGCGCCCGCGAACTGCTCGGGCACCTCGGCGATCACGTCCTCGACCGGCTCGCACAGCTGCCCATCGATCTCGCGCGGGATGATCTCCGGCCGCGACACCGAGAACTCGTAGCCCTCGCGCCGCAGCGTCTCGATCAGGATCGCGATCTGCAGCTCGCCGCGGCCGGCGACCTGAAACGTCTCGCTCGACTCGCTCGGCTCGAGCTTGACCGAGACGTTCGTCAGCGCCTCGCGTTCGAGCCGATCGCCGATCTGCCGGCTCGTCAGGAACTTTCCCTCGCGCCCCGAGAACGGCGACGTGTTGACCGCGAACTTCACGCGGATCGTCGGCGGGTCGATCGCGATGCGCGGCAGCGGTGTCGGGTCGGCCGGATCGGCCACCGTGTCGCCGATCTCGACGTCGTCGATGCCCGCGAGGATCACGATGTCGCCGGCCTCGGCGTGCGTGAGCTCGACGCGCTCGAGCCCCTTCGTGCCGAACAGCTTCGTGATGCGGAACGACTCGCTCGGCCCGTGCTCGGGCACGCGCACGACCGGCACGCCGCGCGCGAGCTTCCCGCGGATCACGCGCCCGATCACGAGCCGGCCGAGAAACTCGTCGTAGCCGAGCGTCACGGCCTGGAACTGCATCGGCGCGTCCTGCTCGACCAGCGGCGGCCGCGCGTGCTTCACGATCGTCTCGAGCAGCGGGCGCAAGTCCTTCATCGGCTCGGCGAGATCGAGGCCCGCGATCATCTGCTTCGCCGAGCAGTAGACGACCGGGAACTCGAGCTGCGAATCGTTCGCGCCGAGCTCGACGAGCAGATCGAACACCTCGTCGACGATCGCCTCGCCGCGCGCCTCGGGACGGTCGATCTTGTTCACGACCAGGATCGGGTGCAGCCCGTGCTCGAGCGCCTTGCGCAGCACGAAGCGCGTCTGCGGCATCACGCCGTCGACCGCGTCCACCAACAGCAGCACGCCGTCGACCATGCCGAGCACGCGCTCGACCTCGCCGCCGAAATCGCTGTGGCCGGGCGTATCGACGATCTGGATGCGCACGCCCGCGTACTCGATCGAGGTCGACTTCGCGAGGATCGTGATGCCGCGCTCGCGCTCGAGATCGTTCGAGTCCATCGCGCGCTCTTGCAGCACCTGATTCGCGCGCAGCGCGCCGGTGAAGCGGAACAGACCGTCGACGAGCGTGGTCTTGCCGTGGTCGACGTGCGCGATGATCGCGAGATTGCGCAGCTCTGTTCGCGGTGCGGCGGCCATGAAGGGCGCGCACCTTAGGGGTTGGCGTTCTTCGCGCTACTTGCGCACGCGCGTGCCCCGGCACGTGCCCGCTCTGCACACGTCGTTGATCGTGCTTCTGCGGCGGTCGTCGCACGGCGTCCCGTCGGCTCGAGGGACCGCGCGGCAGCCGCCGTAGGCGGGGTCGCAGACGGGGACGCTGCATTGCGAGGGACGGCCGCACGCGATCGGCGTGCCCGCCCCGCAGACGCCGAGGGGGCTGCAGCTCTCGGCGCCGTTGCAGACGTTGCCGTCGTCGCAGTGCGACGCCTCCGTGCACTGCGCCGGCATGCACGCGCCCGAGAAGCACATCCCGTAGCTGTTACTGCCGGCGCTGCAGAACGTGCCGTCCGGAACGGCGGCGTGAGTGCAGCCGTTCGGCCCGCAGTCGTCGGCGGTGCACTGCTGCGCGTCGTCGCACGCGCTCGGATCGCAGGCCGAGGCGGCCACGCGCTTCTCGTTCGAGAGCTCCGACTCGCCTGCGTCGTTGTACGCGCTCACGGCGATGTAGTACTCGAGCGTCGAATCGAGCGTGAGCGTCGCGCGGCCGATGCCGTCCAGGTCGATCGGAACGACGCCGAGGTCGACGATCTGGCGGTAGAGCGACGGCTCGTTGCCGACGTACGCGCGATAGCCGAGCGAAGCGCCGGCCGGTGGTATCCACTCGATCACGAGCTCCCGGGGCGACGCGCCGAGGCCGCTCGGCGCGAGCGCGAGTAGGAGCGCGAACACTCCGAACGCGACGCTGCGAATCCGATCGCTCCGCGCGGGCCGTGTCTCACGCATGGCCTGTCGGATCGGGCGCGGTGCGCGCCCACTGCGTGAGGCACCGCACGCGACCGCGCAATCGGTGCGCGCGTCTTGTGAGCGCCGGCACCGACGCGCAAGGAGACCGACTCAGGACGCGCGATCAACGCACGCCGAGGGTCCAACGCATACGGAGGCCCCTGTTCGACTCCGCTCGCCTCCCGTGAGGCGAAGCCTCACGGGGGCTCGCTGCGCGCTTCGCTCGCTAGCTCACCCCCAGCCGCTTCAGCTTCTTGTGCAACCCCTCGCGCGTGATGCCGAGCGCGCGCGCGGTCTCGGCGCGCCGGCCGCCGTGGCGCGCGAGGCTCCGCCGCAAGAGCCAGCTCTCCACGCGCGCGAGCGTGACGCGGAGCGGCTCCGCCTCGGCGCCGAGCTCGCGAACCGCCTCGATCGTCTCGCCGAGCCGCGGCGAGAGGCGCGCGGCGGGGATCGTCTCGCCCGGCTCGGACAGCGCGAGCGCCCGCAGCATCTCGTTCTCGAGCTCGCGCACGTTGCCCGGCCACGAGTGCGAGCAGAGCAAGTGGCACGCATCGGGCGCGAGCCGGCAGCCCGGCTTGCCCTCGCGCTCGCCGTGCAGCGCGAGGAAGTGCCGTGCGAGCGGCTCGATGTCCTCGCGCCGCTCGCGCAGCGCGGGCACGCGGATCGGGAACACCGCGAGCCGGTAGTAGAGATCGGCGCGAAACGCGCCGCGATCGACTTCGCGCCGCAGCTCGCGATTCGTCGCCGCGATCACGCGCACGTCGACGC
>DASTOI010000323.1:0-3734 GCA_035762585.1 Myxococcota bacterium | reverse complement strand
GCGGAATGCCGGCCGATCAGCGCGCCGCGCGAGCGCCGCGCGCCGCGCTCGGCGCGCAGCTCGGCGACCTCGCCCACCAGCCGCGCGTGGGACGCGGCGCGCGCGGCGCGCGCCTCGAGCTCGGCGAGCTCGAACGGCTTCTGCAGGAAGTCGACCGCGCCTTCGCGCATCGCCTCGACCGCGCCGTCGATCGTGCCATGCGCGGTCATCATCACGACCGCGCTGCGCGCGTCGCGCGCGCGCACCGCGCGCAGCACCTCGAGCCCGCTTCCGTCGGGCAGGCGCAGATCCGTGAGCACCACCGTGAACGGATCGCTCGCTTCCGCGACGCGCTCGCGCGCCTCCGCGCAGCTCGCGGCCTCGTCGACGCGCTGGCAGCGCGGCGCGAGCGCCCGCGCGATCGCCCCGCGCAGCGTCGCGTTGTCGTCGACGACGAGCAGCGAGGCGCCGGCGAGGCTCACTGCGCGGGCTCGGGGATATAGAGCGTGAAGCGGGCGCCGCCGCCCGGACGATCCGCGACGCCGACGCTGCCGCCGTGCGCGGCGACCGCTTTCTGCACCCACGCGAGGCCGATGCCCGAGCCGCTCGCGCGCGTCGTGAAGAATGGGAAGAAGATCCGCTCACGCAGCTCGGGCGAGACACCGGGGCCGGTGTCCTCGACGGAGATCGCGAAGCCGCTCGCGCCGGCGAGCGGCGAGACGCGCACCGCGAGCGCGTGGGGCTCGCCGCGCTCGTACGCGCTCATCGCCTGCACCGCGTTCAGCACCAGGTTCTCGAGCGCGGCGCGCAGCATCGCGTGGTCGCCGCTGCCGCTCGCGCGCGGGTCGAGCTCGCGCGCGACACCGCCCGCAAACGGCGCACGGCCGAGCGCGCGGCGCAGCGCGTCGTCGACGAGCGCGGCGAGCGCGAGCGGCGCGCGCTGCACCGGCTCGGGCTTCACCCACGCAAGGCACGCCTCCACCGTCGCCTCGATCGCATGCACCTCGCGCGAGATCTCGCCGGCGAGGTCCTTCACGCCGGACGAGCCGCCGGACGAATCGCCGGCCTCGCGCGCGACCAGGCCCGCGAGGAGCTCGATCGACGCAAGTGGGTTGCGGATCTCGTGCGCGAGTCCGGCCGCCATCTGGCCGAGCGCGGCGAGCCGCGCGACCAGCCGGCTCTGCTCGCTCTCCCGCTCGATGGGCGTGAGATCGCGAAACAGGATCGCGGCGCCGCCGTTCGCAACGGGCACGGCGGTGTAGCCGATGGTGTGGATCTCTCCGCCCGGCCCGCGCAGGGTGAGCTCGGAGCGCGGCGCCGGGCGCCCGAGCCGCGCGGCCTCGAGCTGCGCGAAGACCTCGGGCTGCGCAGCAAGCACGCTCGCGACGGGCTCTCCGAGCCGCGGCGCCACGCCGAGCAGCCGAGCAGCCTCCGCCGAGATGGCCGCGATGCAGCCGTCGCCATCGATGGCGATCAGTCCCGATCGCAACGAGAGGAGAAGCGCATGGGCGAACGCGGGGTCTTGCACCAACACGCGGCGCTCTTCGGCGCGATTGGATCGTCGCTGGAGCGCGACGGTGGTTTGCGCGAGAGGAGGTTCACGCGCTCGCGATGGCGCGCGCGGTCCGGCGGGGCTCGCTCCGCTCACCCGCGTGGGCGCGATGGACCGTGGCGTGCGCCGTTCGAGGATTCTTGCGCGATGCGCCTGCGCCATGAGCGCGCCCACGCCTGGGGCTTCGCTCCGCGACCCCGCCTCCCCGCGTGCGCCCTCGCTCGCGACTCGAGGTTCACGACTCGTGCACGATTTCCTTATTGGAACAGTGACGCCGGCGCGCCGTCGAGGCGCGCCGGCGTCACTCTGCTTCGAGGTAGGGCCAGCGACTCGCCGGTCGACGACTCGGAGCCGCGCGCCGAAGAGTCTTTGTTAGGGACGCCGAGGTGAGCTTGGCATCGCAGAAGTCACGCGCCGGCAGAATGGAAGAGTGCCGCCAGCGCGCCTGAATGGCGCGCTGGCGGCACCGTTCTCTAGTAGAAGAACCTCGCAGCTGTGAACTACCGACCGCGAGCGACGGCGCGCGCGCTGCGCGGGGAGGCGGGGTCGTGAAGCGAAGCCCCAGGCGTGAGCGCGCGCACGCTCGAAACGCAGCGCGCCAAGATCCTCGAACGGCGCACGCCTCGCTCCATCGCGCTCACGCGGGTGAGCGGAACGAGCCCCGCCGGACCGCGCGGCGCGCGCGCCGGCGCGAGCGCGTGAACCCCTCGTCGCGCGCCGTACCTACCGCGTCCCGTCGATCGTCGCCTCGGACACGCCGTACCTAACAAAGGTCAGTCGATCGTCGCCTCGGCCGCTTCCTTGGAGACCTTGTACCGCTTGCCTTCCTGGCCGAGCCACCCGGTGACCTTCAGGTCCTTGATCACGCGCGTCACCGTCTCCCGCGACGTGCCGATCATGTCGGCGATTTGCTGGTGCGTGAGCGCCGGCGTCATCACCTGGTCCTCGCCCGGCGTCTCGTCCTTGGCGAGCCGCATCAGCAGCCCCTTCGTGCGGTCCTTGACGCGCTGGAACGAGAGCGCGCTGGCTTGATCATTCACCGCGCGCAGCCGGCCGGAGAGCTCGCGGATCACCGCGATCGCGAGATCGGGGCTCTTGCGGATCAGGCCGGTGAAGTCCGCGCGCGAGAGCGCGAGCACGCGCACCGGCGTCAGCGCCTTCACCGAGGCCGAGCGCGGCGCGCGATCGAGCAGCGCCATGTCGCCGACGAAGTGCCCGGCCTCGAAGAACGCGAGGATCTTCTCGCGCCCGTCTTCGGACAGCTTCGTCACCTTCACCCGCCCTTCGCGGATGATGTACATGTAGTCGCCCGGCAGCCCCTCCTCCATGATCGTCGTGTTGCGCGCATAGCGGCGTTCGATCAGGTGCGAGGCGATCTGCTCGAGATCGCCATCCGCCACGTGCGAGAACAGCGGAATCGAGCGCAGCGCCTCGAGTGCGTCGGTACCTGCCATCACTCTTTCTCCCTCGAGCTGTTAGAGCAGATCGCGGCGGCCCCGTTTTCGCAGGCTGGCCACCACGTTTCGGACATCGCCGCTCCGCGCCAAGTTCGCGACGAGCAGCGCGTCCCCAGCGTCGATCACAGCGAGCCCTTGGACTCCCAAGAGCACAATCGGTCGATCGCCTGCGGCGATCAAGTTTCCCGGGGCTGCGAACCCCCATGCTGTGCCCGAGATCACCGAACTGGCACGAGGAGTAACTCCCACTTCCTGAGCGAGCGAGGCCCAGGTGCCGACGTCGCTCCACGGAAATTTCACGGGCAGGCACCAGACGTTCGCGCTGCGCTCGAGCACGGCAGTGTCGATCGGCGCGCTCGGCAGGCGCCGGTAGGTGGCCGCGATCGCGGTCTCGAGCGCACGCGCGCGCGGCCGCGGGGCGAGCGTGGCAACGGGCGCGAGAGCGCGCGCGATCTCGGGCGCGTGCTCGGCGAGCTCCGCGAGCAGCGTGCGCGCGCGCCACACGAACATGCCGGAGTTCCACAGGTGGTCGCCGCGCGCGACGAAGCGCGCCGCGCGGCGCAGATCGGGCTTCTCGACGAAGCGCGCGACGCGGTGCAGGCCGCGGTGCGCGCGGCCCACTTCGGCGCCGAGGCGGATGTAGCCGTAGCCCGTCTCGGGTCGCGTCGGGCGAACGCCGAGCGTCACGAGCACGGGCTCGCGCGCGGCGCTGTGCACGGCGCGGCGCACTGCGGCCGCAAACGCGC
>DASTOI010000322.1:0-7418 GCA_035762585.1 Myxococcota bacterium | reverse complement strand
CGGTCGTGATCGACGCCCGCCGCGCCGGGATCCCGGCCGCGTTCAGCTTCTCGACGATCTGGAGCGAGAGCGAGCGCGCGACCTCGCGGCCGCGCGCGCTGCGCTCGCCGCGCGAGGGTTCCTCGTCCGAGAATGCGGCGCCGAACTGATCGATCAGCACGTCCTCAGGGTCGACCGCGAAGTCGTAGACCAGCATCACGGGTGGGCGAGGCAGGTCGGTCTGGTCGTAACGCGTTGCGGAATCGACGCCGGCGCTGGCGCAGCCCACAGTGATCAGCAGCGGAACCACCAGCGCGGCGCGCTCGGCTCGAATCATTTGCCACATCGAATTCTGCCCTCCCATGCCGAATTCAGACCGGAAACTCACTCGACTTGGCGTCTTCGAGTCCCTCGCGCAGGCGCTTGGCCCAGCGCCGCAGCAAGTGCTTCACGTCGGGGGCCGCGCTGATGTCGACGCTCTGCATGCGGCCGCCAATGGGCTCCGCCTCCTGGCGATCCGCGACGCGCGCGAGGATCTCCATCGTCTGCGAGTCGTAGAGCTCGACGACCAGCGTGGCTTCGCCGAACGACGCGACGAACGTGGTGCCGCGTCCCGGCGCCGGGTTCGGCGGGATGTTGACGACGAGGTCGATCAAACCGCCGTGCACGACAAGCACGTCGGGCCCCGGCTCGGTGGCGATCTCCCAGCCGCCCTTCGCCACGATCTCCTCGTCGACGACCTCGCGCATTGCCCGCTCGAGCCGCTCCATTTGCTTGTCGCTGAGAGCGAAGTTCTCACGCGCCATGCTGCTCTTGTTAGGGGGACGCTTGTAGTGGATCTCGGCAGGCAGCACGAGCAGCTTCGTGTAGCCCTGCAGCGAGGCGCCGGGCTTCAGCCAGACGGCTTGGAAGCGTTTGGCCTTCTCGACACGCACGAGCCCGTCGTGGCTGACCTCTTGGCTCGCGTCCGCCAGCGATCGGGTACCCGGCGCCGCGGCCAGCACGAGCGCTGCGAGCAGACAGCCGGCGAGACCTCGCTTCATGTTCCACTCCTGTCGCGGACGGGGGAGAGCATTCTGATCGCAACGAGCGAGCTTTGGCAAGCGGTTCGCGAAAACGAATCTCCTCCGCGACCTCCGTCCGCACATCGCCCGGCGCTTTGTCCATAACAAGCGCGTCGAGAGCGCCCACCCGTGGCAGCTCCTCGTCGAGCCATTCGATCGGGCGATCTTCGCGTTCTCCGGTTGGCCGATCGCGACAAAGCGAGTCGCCGAACGCGTCGCGGCCGCTGCCCGTCCGTCGGTCGGCAATCAACCGCCGAGCGCGCGCAAGATCCAGGCGCCCCACGGCAGCTCGCGGTAGAGCAGGAGGACCGCGTACGCAGCGATGTAGGTGGACCGCAGCGAGTCGGCCTGCGCCAGACCCATCGCGAGCAAGAGCCAGCCGAAGCCTTCGACCGGCGCGATCGCGTAGGTGGCGAGACAGAACCCCAATAACAGCGGGTCGCGCCAGCGCGAGAGTCGGCGGCCGAGGGGCCAGAGGAAGGCGGCGGCGACCGCGAGCTCGACGGCAAGCGTCGCGAACGTCGCGGTCTGAGCGACGCGCCGGAGCCGCTCCCTCTCCGGAGGTGGCGCTCCGCGCGCAGGATGCGCGCTGTCTACGTGTTGCGCGAGGTAGGCCCGCCGCTGCGCGAGATCGGCGTCGTCGACTCCGCCCGCGATGCGCGTGAACTGCTCGAAGCGCTGGTCGACGATCAGCACGACGCGAAAGAAGCGGCCATCGAGGTAGTCGGGCGAGATCACCTTCCACAGCACGGCGAACGCGAAAGCGAGGCCGATCAAGCGGCGCGCGATCGGGGCGAGGGCGCCCGGCTCGCGCGCGACGAGCGCGAGGCCGACGCCGAGGCACCAGTACGCGAGCAGATAGGCGTGGTTGTCTCCGAGTGGCCAAGCGCTGGCAATTCGAAAGAAGGCGAGAGCGCCGAGCGCGAGCCAGAGCTCGGGCCGACGGAGGAGCGGCGGGAGCGCCAGGCCGCCTCCGGCGAGGAGCAGCACGGCCGGCCGCACCCCGTCGCTCCCGATGGGGCGGAGAAGCAGGTCGAGCAGCGTGAGGCGCAGCGCGAGGTCGACGGGATCGAGCGCGCCGAGGCGCGCTCGCGCCGCGGCCGGCAGGCGAGCGCCAGGCCTGCGCGGTTCAGGGCTCGCCAATCGTCAGCTCGAGCGCGCCGATCCGCTCGCCGGCCGGTGCGAGGTCGGCGGAGAAGCGGCGCGCGAACACGACGACTTCGACGCGCTGAGCTTCGCCGGCCGCCCCCACGTCGCCGTGCCTCGAGAGCGCGTGCGCGAGCGCGCGCAGGCGCGTGTCGTCGGGAAACGCGAGAGCTTCCTGCGCGAGGCGTTCCAGCGCGCGCGGCACCACGAGCTCCTGCCGCCAGCCAGCGCCGATCAGCGTCGCGTGCAGATGCCGCGCTCCCCAGCCGTCGATGGTCGAGAACATCCCGAAGCCGCCGCCGCACCACGCCGTGAGGTGCGCGCTGCGCGCCAGCCAAAGCTGGAAGCTCGCAATTCCCACCAATAACAAGGGCGGGATCGTGCGCGCTGCAATCGCGACGATCCCGCCCATGCGACGGCCTTCGAGGAACGGCCCGCTAGAAGCCCGGAGGCGCAGCGACGACCACGTAGTTCACCTCGCCGCCTTGCATGACGCGGATGTACCAGGTCGGTGGACAGCGGAAATAGTCCGTTCCGTTCACGTTCACCTCCGTGAGCGTGCAGCCGCTCTTCGTGGTCGCCGACTGGTAGGTCGCCGCAGTGATCGCGGTGCCGATCACGAAGCCGGCGGCGACGGCAGCCCACTCGTTGTCGTTGTAATAACCGTAGTGCACGACGTGGACGGGGCCGCCCACGTAGACGCCGCCGGCCCAATAAGCACCGCCGCCGCCTTCCTCCCACATGTCCTCGCTGTGCTCCTGCCAGTCTTCGCGGCCCTCCTTCGCGTAGTCCTGGCGGTCCTCGCGCGATTCGTCGGCATGGCTCTGCCAGTCCTCGCGGTTCTCGTCCCTATTGGTGTCGCGAGTCTCCTGCATGTCCTTGGCGCCCTGCTGGCGGTTCGCCTGGTTGGTTTGACTCGTCTCCTGGCGGGCCGCCTGATTGGTCTGACTCGCCTGCTGGCGGTTGGCCTGATTCGACGCCGTGCCGCTCTGGGCGGCCTGCTGTCGATTCGCTTGATTGGTCGACGCGCTCTGCTGTCGGCTCGCCTGGCCGGCTTGTTGGGTCGTGGGCCGTTGTGCCGAGGAGGCGGACGCTCCGCCCCGATTGGCTTGGCGCGTGTAGCCGCCCGACGCGCTCGCGCCCGAGCGACTGGCGGCCTGCCGAGAGCCGCCGCCACTGAACGATCCGCGCGACGCGGAGCCGCCCGCCGAGAACGAGCGCCCCCCGCCACCGCCGCCGCGCGGCCCCGCGAAGGCGCCCGACGCCGAGAAGACGACGAGCAGGAGAGTGCATTGGAGGGCGAGCGCACGCGCGAGAAGTGAGCGACGCATGTTATTGGGCCTCCGTCGCGGCCGGCTTCGGCGGGACCGCGAACTGAATGCGCTCCGCGCCGGCCGGAGCCTGGAACGCGAACGCGCTGTCTGGCGCCGGTGCGGCGAGCTTCCAGTCCGTGAGCTCGGCGCGGAAGCGGGGCGCGCCGTCGTCATTGCGATAGGTGATCGTCACGAGCTGCGGTGTCGGCGCATCTCCCTGGGCGATCCAGAGCTGCGCGTCGACGTCGGCGTTGCGCAGAAAGAGGTGGTCCGTCGTGACTCCTCCGAGCTGCTCGACGCCCACGCGGTACGCAGTCGTCCATCCCTCCTCGAGCGCCTTGCCGGGCTCGCTTCGGAGCAGCTCCGCGAGCGGCAGCGGCGTCGCCAGCGCGTCCTGCAAGAAGTCGATCGTGGCGTCGAGGTCGCCCTCTCGCTCGACCTGGGCATACGCCTTCTGCTCCACGTCGAGCAGCGTGAGCAGCTTGCCGTCGAACTGGAACAGGCGCGGGCCCGCGTCCCTCGGCGTGGTCTCGACGCGCACGCGGTTCGGGCGCTTCACCAGGTAGCGGCGCGTCGCGCCGAACTCGAGCCTCTCACCGGTTTCCTGGAGGGCCTCGTGGGACATGTCGGCGGTGAACGAGAAGCTCTGCTGGCCGCGCAAGAGCTCGGTCATGTGTCGCAGCACGGCGAGCGCTTCTTCGTCGACGACCTCCGCCGCCGCGGGCTGCTGCGCCGCGGGCGGCGCTTGCTCTTCTGCAGGCGGCGTCTGGGGATCCTCTGGCTCTTGGCCGCCGCCGCAAGCGAGCACCGCCAAACACGCGACCCCCAACCACCACGCGTGCACTCGGAACGCTGAAACGATCATTCTCGGGTCCTCCTCGAAGCCGCGCTCCGGCTAGTGAACCAGAGGCAGCGCGCGTGCGAGCTCGAAATCCAGCAGCGTGTCGAGCTTGTTATCGATCTGGTAGAAGCGCGCGAGCTTCTTGCCGGGCAGGGCGCTCGCGAAGCGCTTCAGGTACTTGCGCCGCAGCGCGAGCCGATCCTCGCGAATCGTCATGCTCTGCTCGAGCAGCTCGCGGGCCTTGTCGTCGGTGATCGCATCGTACGCGGCGCCGAAGTCGTCGATCGCCTTCACCAGCCGATCGTTCAGCGCGCGCTGGGCGGCGGCGTACTCGTCGAAGGCCGGCCAGAACGCTTTCGCCTCGGTCTCCGTCAGCTCCAGGTTCTGCGAGACCAGCAGCTTCCGCTCCGCCTGCAGCACGTCGCGCTGCAGCTCGAGCTGGTCCTTCGCCTCCGCGAAGCTCGCGGCGCCCGGAAGCGACGCCAGCGCCAGGCCGAATGCGGTCCAAACGGCCATCTTCATCACGCTGCTTCTCCCCTAATGACTCGCGGGTACCGATCGAGCGTTCGCTCGGCGGCCCCGAAGCGGGCGGGTCAATAGCAGAACACGAATGCCGCAGAGAGGGGACTTTTTCTTCGCGCGCTGGCAAGCGAAGCGCGCGGCGAGGCGCAGTCCTCGGAGCCGAGCGGAGTTCGAACAGTGGCCTCCGTGTGCGTTGGACCCTCGGCGTGCGTCGAGCGCGCGTCCTCAGTCGGTCTCCTCGCGCGCAGGACGCTCGGGCAGCCCCGCGCGGATTCGTTCGGAGAAATCGGCGGCGTTTCCGGCGTCGCGCGCGCGATCACCGATGTCGCTGCGCGCGCGCAGCTCCGCGAGCGGGAGGTCGCGATTCAGCGCGCCCTGCTCGTACAGGAGCTCGTCGAGCCGGCCGTTGGCGACCACGCGCCAGTCGCGAGGGAAGGCGACGCCGGCAGCGAGCGCGTTGAGCCGGATCGAAGTCGTGCAGTTGTGCGTCAGCGCGTTGTACCAGCGCGGCTTCGCCGCGAGCTGGTTCATCTCGTCGAGGTAGGCGAGCAACACTGCGCGTGCCCTCGCCGGCGGTGCGGCGAGGCGGTACAGGAGCACTCGCTCGTCGCGCTGGTTCGTGCGCAGCGCCACGACGTCGCGCTCGTCGGCCGCCACGTAGTAGAGCTCGAACTGGCGGAAGAAGCCGCGCAGCGCCGAGTAGCTCTCGCCGCGCTCCTTGCGCGTCTCGATCGAGACGGCGAGGTGCCGCCCGTCCGCAAAATCGAAGCTCAGGATCGTGTGGGCGATCCAGGGTGATCCCCAATAACTCATGAACAGGTCCATGCCGGTGATCTGCGCGAGGTCGTAGCTGCGCGTCTCCCAACGCGGGTCGAAATCGGTCTCCGAGCGATAGGTGAAGCTGCGAACGTCGTGCAGCACGACGCGGTCGCCGGAGATCTCTGCGCGCGGGAGGCGCGCGACGTCGAGAAGCCAATCGCGATCTTGTCGCGCAGGGAGTGCGAGCCAGCCTGCCACCAGCGCCCCGAAGGCGGCGAACCAAGCGAGGCGCACGGCGCTGCGTCGCGCGAGCACGGCGGCGAGCGAGGCGACCGCGAACGCGAGCGACAGCGCGCGTCCGACCTCCGGTGGGCCTGGCGTATCGAGCCACAACGCCATGCACGCCCAAGCGCTGCCCAACAGAATCCCGATCGTCACCGCGATTCGACCCGCCATACGCGCCGCACGCTACCCCAAGCACGACAGACCTCGCGGTCCCGGAGCCAGTGCGTAAGAGTGCCGCCCCACGATCCACGCGCAGACTCTCGAGGGCGAGTTATTGGGGGACGACCCGTGAGCGATCTGACGGCGGTCGACTTCTCCTTGGTGCGCGGCGGTCTTCTCTACCGCGCGCAACGAATGCTCGGCTTGATTCCGGCGTCGGGCTCACTCGGCGTGAAGCGGCGGCTATTGATACTCACGGGCGTCGCGTGGCTTCCGCTCGTGCTCGGCGCGGCCCTCGACGGCCGGCTGTACGGCGACGGCGTCACCGAGCCGCTCCTCCAGCAGTTCGCGATCCATGCGCGCTGCCTGGTCGCGATCCCGCTGCTCATCGCTGCCGAGGCTCTGGCCGAGCGCGGGCTGCCGGCGCTGGTCGGCAACTTCGTGCACTCGCGGATCGTGACGCCCGAACAGCTCCCGAGCTTCCAGGCAGCGCTCAGCGCGGCGGCGCGGATCCGCGACTCACTCGGCGGCACCGCGCTGATCCTCGGCGTGGTGCTGTTGGCGGTCACGACCGGCGCGACCTCGACCGAGCGAGCCGACGAAGTCTCGTGGGCGGTACACGCAGAGGGCGAGCAGACGCGCCTCGCGTTCGCAGGCGCGTGGTACTTGTTCGTGTCGCGCGCGCTGTTCGCGATGCTCGCCGCGCAGTGGCTCTGGCGCGTGCGGGTGCTGTTCGCGCTGTTTGCGCGCATCGCGCGCCTCGAGCTCGCGCTCCCAGCCTCGCACCCCGACCGCGCCGCGGGTCTCGGCTTCCTCGATGAAGTTCCGCTCCTGCTCGCGCCCGTGGTGCTCGCGCTCTCGGTCGTGATTGCGAGCCGGCTCGCGCACGATGTGTTGTTCCACGGCATGCACGTGCTCGGTCTCCGGCCGATCGCAGTCGTGTGGATCGTATTCGGGCTGCTGTTCTGTGTGTTCCCGTTGCTCCCGCTCGCGCTGCGCCTCGTGCGGATGCGCCGCGCCGCGCTGCTGCAGTACGGCGCGCTGCTCGGGCGCCACGCGCAGCTCTTCGAGCAGCGCTGGCTCGGCACGCGCACGCCGAACGACGAGAACCTGCTCGGTGCGCCCGACGTGAGCGCGGTCGCAGACGCCTACGCCGTCTACGACGCCGTCGAGAAGCTGCGGCCGCTGCCGGTGCCATTGCGGGCGCTCGTACCCGTCGCGCTCGCTGCAGCGCTGCCGTTCGTTCCGGTGTTCGCGATCGAGATTCCACTGCAAGATCTCTTGAAACGCATCCTCTCCGCCCTCGTTTGAGAGCTGCGCATTCGTTAGGTGTGACTCGAATCGCCCGAG
>DASTOI010000321.1:0-2631 GCA_035762585.1 Myxococcota bacterium | reverse complement strand
GTTGCGCCACTCCGCAAACGCCGAGTCGAGAACGCGAAGCGCCTCGAAGAGCTCGCGTTCATGCGCCTCTCCCGCGAGCTCGCGGAGCTTGCGAGCCTCGGCCTTCGTCAGTCCCCGAGCGCGCGCCCAGCTCATGACCATCCCTCCAAAGAGTTACGGCTCCAGCACCACTTTGATCGCCCCCGCCTTCCGATCGCGCGCGATGCGGAACGCCTCCGCCGCGGCCTCGAGCGGGAAGCGGTGCGTGATCAACAGCTCGCCGAGCGCGGGCTTCGCGGCGAGCAGCGCGGCGGCGGCGTCGATGTCGCGGCCTTGCGCGCTGCGGCCGTACATCGACGACACCGTGAGCGCGAGCTCCTTCGCGACGAGCGTGAAGCCGGGCACCGCGAGCGGGCCCCACGCGGCGGCGAGCAGTAACAACGTGCCGTTCGGGCGCAGCGCTTCGGCGCACTGCGCGAGCGAGGCGTCGTTGCCGGCACAGTCGATCGCGACGTCGTGCTCGCCCGCAGCGAGCTCCTTCGCGCCGAGGCGCGCGCCGACCTCGCGCTGGCGATCGTGTCGGGCCGCGAGCGAGACCTGACAGCCCGCAGCGCTCGCGGCGGCGACGGCGCACAGACCGATCGCGCCGCCGCCGATCACCGCGACGCGCTCGCCGCCGCGAATGCCGGCGCGGCGCAGGCCGTGCACCGCGACCGCGAGCGGCTCGACGAGCGGCGCGTGCCGCGGGTCGAGCCCGCGCGGCAAGGCGACGAGGCAGCGCTCGGGCACCGCGATCTCTTCCGCCATGCCGCCGTCGCGGCCGACGCCGTAGATGATCTCGATGCCCGCGCGGCAGACCTGATAATCGCCCGAGCGGCAGAAGTCGCAGGCGCCACACGGCGCGACCGGCTCGATCGCGACCGGCGTGCCGTCCGCGAGCTCGCCGGCGATCTCGTGGCCCGGAATGCCTGCGATCGGGAAACCGGCGTCGAGCATCGCGAGATCGCTGCCGCAGATGCCGCACGCGCGCACGCGAACGCGCACGCCGTCGCCGCGCGGCGCGCGGGCCTCGACGACGCACACCGCCCCCTGCTCGAATCGCACCGCCCGCATCGCCGGCCTCCTGCGGCCGCCGAAGCTACGCCAAGATCGCGGCGTGCCGTTCGCATCGGGCTGGGATCTCTACGCGCTCCATCGCCGCGCCGACCTGCACGCGGCGCTCGCGGAGCTGCGCGAGCGCGCGGCGGTGCACGCGCGGCCGGGCGGCGTGTTCGTCGTGACGCGCTGGACGGAGGCGGAGCGCGCGCTGCGGATGCCGGAGCTCCACGCCGGCAGCGGCGTCGCGGAATCGTTCGGCGCGCGCGACGGCCCGCTGCGCGAGGTGATGACGCACTGGCTGATGGCGCGCGACGGCGCCGCGCACGACCGCGCGCGCGGCCTCGTGCGGCGCGAGTTCACGCCGCGGCGTCTCGAAGCGCTGCGCCCGTTCATCAAGCGCACGGCCGAGCGGCTCGCCGCAGACGTCGCGCACGAGGCGGAAACGCGCAGCGTCGACCTCGTCTTGCGCTTCGCGTTCGCGCTGCCGTCCGCGGTGATCCGCGAGATGTTCGGCATCGCGCGCGAGGAGTGGCGCGCGCGGGTCGAGCCGCTCTTCGCGCCTGGCGCCGCCGGCGACGAGCCGGGCGGATTCCTGAACGCGCTCGCGCACTACTTCTTCGAGGCGAGCGAGAAGGCCGACAGCGCGCCAGCCGAGAGCCTGCTCGCGCGGCTGCGCGCGCCCGACGCCGAGCTCGGCGCGCTCTCGCCGCTCGAGGTCGTCGCGAACGCGGTGCTGCTCGTCTCCGCCGCGATCGACACCACGACGGGGCTGATCGCGAACGCGCTGCTGTGTCTGCACCGCTTCCCCGATCAGCTCGCGCGCGTGCGTGAGGACCGCGCGGCGCTCGCGGCCGCGGTCGAGGAGACGCTGCGCTTCGAGCCGCCGGCTCTCTCGTGCAGCCGCTCCGCCGCGGACGCAACCGAGCTCGGCGGCGTCGCGATCCCAGCGGGCGCGCACGTGCTGATCTCGATCGCCGCGGCAAGCCGCGATCCCTCGCGCTTCGACTCCCCTGACAGCTTTGATCTCGCCCGCAAGCCCGAGCGCTCGCTCGCATTCGGCGGCGGCCGCCATGTCTGCCTCGGTGCTGCGCTCGCGCGCATGGAGGCCGAGCTCGCGCTGGGCGCGCTACTGCGCGCCGCACCGCGGCTCGCGCTCGACTACGACGTCGCGTGGCGCGACGACAGCCCCACCGTGCGCGCGCCGCGCGCGCTGTGGGCGAGGAGCGCTCGGTGAAGCCCGGCGACGCGAGCTTGCTCGATCCCGCGGTGCAGCAGAGCCCGTACGCCTATTACGCCGTGCTGCGCGAGCAGGCGCCCGTCTACTTCATGCCCGAGATCAACGCGTTCGTCGTAACGCGCTACCGCGACGTGCAGCACGTGCTCGCGCATCCCGAGATCTGGTCGAACGATCTGCTCGGCAAGGCGGGCTTCTCGATGTTTCGGCATCGCGAGGCCGCCGAGCTGCTCGCGCGCGGGGGCTTCGCGCGCAACACGAAGCTGCAGACCGACCCGCCCGAGCACCGCGGCTTTCGCGCGCTCGCGAACGCTTCGTTC
>DASTOI010000320.1:0-2909 GCA_035762585.1 Myxococcota bacterium | reverse complement strand
GCGGGGGCGACGAACGTCGCGGCCGACCTCTCCGGCTCGTGGCCGCGCGCATCGCGCGAATGGCTGCTCGCCGCGCAGCCCGAGCTGATCCTCGATTCGACCGACGAGCCCGAGCCCGCGCGCGCGTTCTGGGCGCGCTGGCCCGCGCTGCGCGCGCGCGTCGTCTCGCTGCCGGCGGGGCTCGTCACGCTCCCTGGCCCGCATCTCGATCGCGCGCTCGCGCGGCTCGAGGCCGCGCTGCATCCCGAAGTGGGCGCAGCGGGATCCGAGCCCGATTCGCAAAGCCCTTCAGCGCCGGCCGGCAACGAGCCGTGAGCGCTTCGCTGACCGCGGGGCGCCTCGCGCGCGTGCTCGCGGGCCTCTCGCTCGTGCTCGCGGCGGCGCTCGCGCTCGGCGTCGCGGTCGGGCCGGCGGGCCTCGCGCTCGGTGAAGTGTGGGACGCGCTCACGGGCCGCGCGGAGCCGGTCGTGCGCGACATCGTGCTGCGCGTGCGCCTCCCGCGCGTGCTGCTCGCCGCGGGCGTCGGTGCCTCGCTCGCGGTCGCGGGCGCCGCGTTCCAGGCGCTGCTGCGCAATCCGCTCGCGGATCCGTTCATCCTCGGCGTCTCCGGCGGCGCCGCGCTCGGCGCGATCCTCGTGATCGCGCTCGGCGCCGCGTTCGGCCTCGGCGCGAGCGCCGCGCCCCCTGCCGCGTTCGCGGGCGCGGCGCTCGCGATCGCGCTCTTGCTCGTGGTCGCCGGCCCGCGCGGCCGCCTCGACGCGACGCGCTTGTTACTGATCGGCGTCGTCTTCAACGCGCTCGCGTCCGCGCTGATCGTGTTCCTCGCGTCGCTCGCCGGCCTCGCCGAAGGGAGCCGCATCTTCTTGTATCTGATCGGGAATCTGTCCGACGCGCAGCCGGCGTACACCGGCGGGATCGCCGCGCTGCTCGCGCTCGGCCTCGCCGGCGCACTGCCGCTCGCGCGCGCGCTGAACGCGCTCGCGCTCGGCGACGATTCCGCCGCGCTGCTCGGCTTCGAGCCTGCGCGCGTGAAGCTCGCGCTCTTGCTGACCACTTCACTCCTGGTCGGCGCCGCGGTCGCCGTCGCCGGGCTGGTCGGCTTCGTCGGGCTGATCGTCCCGCACGCGCTGAGGCTCGTGCTCGGCGCGGACCACCGCTTGCTATTGCCGGCCGCCGCGCTCGGCGGCGCGAGCTTCCTCGTCTTGTGCGACGCCGCCGCGCGCACCGTGCTCGGCGGCCCCGAGCTGCCCGTCGGCGCGATCACCGCGCTCGCCGGCGGCCCGCTCTTCCTCGTGTTGTTACGGCGCCGCGCGGGCGTGCTGGGATGAGCAAGCGCCGCTTCGGCGCGCGCAGCGAGGCGAAGTCTTCGGAGCCGAGCGGGAGTCGAACAGTGGAAACAGCGCCCCCTGGACAGCTTGAACCGAGCACTTTCGCGCAGCCCATGAACGCCGCGCTCGCGCTCGAGGACGTCACGGCGCTGCAGGGCGAGCGCCCGGTGCTGCGCGGCGCGAGCCTCTCGCTCGCGCACGGCGAGGTGCTCGTGCTCGCGGGCCGCAACGGCGCGGGCAAGACGACGCTGCTGCGCACCGCGACCGGCCTGCTCGCGCCGAGCAAGGGCCGCGTGCTGTTGAACGGGCGCGAGCTCGGCTCGTACGCGCGCCGCGAGATCGCGCGCCGCGTCGCGCTCGTCGCGCAGGACACGACCGTCCCGTTCCCGTTCACGGTCGAGGAGATCGTGCTGCTCGGCCGCGCGCCGCACCTCGGCGCGTTCGGCTTCGAGTCGCGCGAGGACCGCCGCATCGCGGGCGCCTGCCTCGAGCGGCTCGGCATTGCCGCGCTCGCGCCGCGCAGCATCCTCGAGCTCTCCGGCGGCGAGCGGCAGCTCGCGATGATCGCGCGCGCGCTCGCGCAGACGCCGCAGATCCTGCTGCTCGACGAGCCGGTCGCGCACCTCGATCTCGCGCACCGCCTCGCGCTCGAGGAGCTGCTGCGCTCGCTCGCGCGAGAAGGCAAGGCCGCGCTGCTCGTCTCGCACGATCTCGCCGGCGCCGCTCGCGCCGCCGATCGGCTCGCGCTGCTCGCGGAGGGCCGCGTGCTCGCGTGCGGCACACCGCGCGAGGTGCTGCGCGCGGACCTGATGCGAGAGGCGTTCGGCGTCGAGGCGCAGCTCGTCGAGACGAGCGAGGGGCCCGTGGTCGTGCCGCGCCGCGCGCTCGCGCATCCCGAATCGACGCCTTAGCTTGCGCGCCCTCGATCGGGGAGCGCGACGAAATGGCGGCGAAGCGGAAGCAGGCGAAGCGGGCGGCGAAGGCGCGGAAGGCCGCTCCGAAGACTTCTAAGAAGATGGGGCGGGCGAAGCGGGGACCGGCCGCAAAGCGCGCGCCGGTGGCACGGCGCTCGTCACTCCAGATCGCGAAGATCGCCGCGTTCGAAATCCTCGACTCGCGCGGTAACCCGACGCTCTCGGTCGAGGTGACGACTTCGGGCGGACACGTCGGGCGCGCCGCGGTTCCGTCGGGCGCATCGACCGGCTCGCGCGAGGCGCTCGAGCTGCGCGACAAGGATCCGGCGCGATACCTCGGCAAGGGCGTCACGCGCGCGGTCGCGAACGTGAACGGCGAGATCGCGAAGAAGCTGCGCGGCTCGGCGCTCGGCGGCCTCGGCGAGCAGCGCGCGCTCGACGCGGCGCTGTGCGCGCTCGATGGAACGGATTCGAAGTCGCGGCTCGGCGCAAACGCGACGCTCGGCGTCTCGCTCGCCGCGGCGCACGCGGCGGCGGCCGCCGCCGGCCAGCCGCTCTACCGCTGGCTCGGCGGCGACGGCGCGACGCTCCTGCCGGCCCCGATGATGAACGTGCTGAACGGCGGCGCCCACGCCGACAACAACGTGGACCTCCAGGAGTTCATGCT
>DASTOI010000319.1:0-3246 GCA_035762585.1 Myxococcota bacterium | reverse complement strand
GGCGCTGCGGCGAGCCGACCCTCCGGCAGGCGAGCGGCAGGCGCCCGCGTCAAGCCGGCGAGCCGCGTCGGTATTTCTCGGCCTCACGCTTGCGTTTGGGTCGCCATCCCTCAGCTCAGGTCGGGGCCGCGGCCGTCCCCTGTGAGGCGGCGGCCGCGGCTGAGGCTTGCAGCGAGAGGGCCCCGTCGCGCGCGAGCGCCCGCAAGAGGTCGCTCGGGCTCCGGCGCCAGCCGTCGTACACGCGCGAGATCCGCGCCGCGTCCCCGCCCGCGCCGAGCAGCTCCGGCAGCGCTCTCGCGAGGGCTTCTGCCTCGCGGGCGTCGGCGAATCGCACGATCTCGTCCGGCTCGTCGACCAGTACGTATGGGGGGCGGTCGCCGCGCAGGATGAAGAGCGCGCGGTCGGCCTCTGCGAGCGGAGGCGGCCGCAGCGGCGAGCGCTTGACCGCGAGCTCCGCGGGCGGCGCGCCGCGCAACGCCGTCTCGCTCCGCAGCGCGATGCGTCCCGGCTCGATCCGTACGACGGTTGCGATCGCGATCACATCCGCGCCGGCGATTCGCTCGTGCAGGCCGCGCGCGAGCGGCGGAATCAGGTGGGGCGCCTGCGCTTCTGCAGCGACCGCGACGCACAGCAGCACGCCGGCGAGCGCGGCGCAGCGCGCGAATTTCCCTTTCATCTCCGCACGCTACGCCTTGCCCTCCGCGGCGTCAGCGACTTACGCTGCGCCTCCCTGGAGCCCGCATGCCTTCCGTTCGGATTCCGCCTCCGTATCGGGGCCCGACGCTCGGCGCTGCCGAGATCAGAGCGGAAGGGGAGACGGTCGGCGTTGTGCTCGACTGGGTAGAACGAAAGTTCCCCGGCTTCCTCGCCCAGGTGCTCGACGAAGACGGCAACGTCCACGGCTTCGTGAAGCTGTTCAAGAATGGCGAGCACCTCGTGCGCGATCCGCTGCGCACGCCGCTCGCCGAGGGTGACGACCTCGAAATCATCGCTGCGATCGCGGGCGGCTGATCGCCCGCGCTCTCCCTTCGAACGCCACAAGGAGACCCCATGGCCGATCGGATGATCTACGTCGACATGACCACGCAGAACGTCGAGCTGAAGCCGTTCCCGACAAAGTGGCAGGCGCTCGGCGGCCGCGGGCTCTCGGCGAAGATCTTGCTCGACGAGTGCAACCCGAAGTGCGACCCGCTCGGTCCGGAGAACGTGCTCGTGCTCGCGCCCGGCGTGCTTTCCGGCACGGCCGCGCCGACTTCGGGCCGCATCTCGGTCGGCTGCAAGAGCCCGCTGACGGGCGGCATCAAGGAGGCGAACTCCGGCGGCCAGCCCGGACAGCACCTCGTGAAGCTCGGCTACCGCGCGATCGTCGTGAAGGGCCAGCCGAAGGACGCGAGCAAGCGCTACGCGCTCGAGGTGACCGCGGAGGGCGCGAAGGTCGTCCCGGCGGACGAGTACAAGGGGCTGCTCAACTACTCGCTGTGCGAGCGGCTCGCGACCAAGTACCCGAAAACGACCTCGTTCCTCTCGATCGGCCCCGCCGGCGAGCTGCGCCTCAAGGGCGCGTCGGTCGCGACGACCGATCAGGACAACCGCTACCCGGCGCGGCACGCGGCGCGCGGCGGCGTCGGCGCGGTGATGGGGAGCAAGGGCCTCAAGTACGTCGCTGTCGATCCGGG
Source organism: Myxococcota bacterium (assembly GCA_035762585.1). Classification (GTDB taxonomy): domain Bacteria; phylum Myxococcota_A; class UBA9160; order UBA9160; family UBA6930; genus VGRF01. Next base: position 1,570 of record DASTOI010000319.1, on the reverse strand, counting down.
CCGCGCGAGCGTCGTGCAGGCCGCCGACAAGAAGAAGTTCGGCGAGCTCTGCAAGGACTACTCGCAGGCCTACCTATCAGGGCCGCTGATGTTCAAGCACGGCACGAGCTCGGTCGTGCCGATCGCGAACATGCTGCACACGTTCCCCCACAAGAACCGCGTCTCGGGCCAGTCGCCCGACGCGAAGACGCTCGACGGCGCGCGCATCGTCGAGAGCTTCGAGTCGCGCGGCGGCGGCATGCACAACTGCATGACCGGCTGCATCGTGCGCTGCTCGAACATCGTCCACGGCAAGGACGGGAAGTACGTCACGAGCGCGCTCGAGTTCGAGACGCTGACGCTGCTCGGCTCGAACTGCGCCGTCGCGAGCTGGGAAGACGTCGCCGAGATGGATCGGCTCTGCGACGAGCTCGGCCTCGACACGATCGAGACCGGCGGCGCGCTCGCGGTGCTGATGGACGCGGGACAGCTGAAGTGGGGCGATGCGGAGGCGATGAAGAGCCTGCTCCGCGAGCTGCCGAGCGGGAGCGAGCGCAGCAAGGCCGTCGGCAACGGCGTGGTCGCCGCGGGCAAGTTCACCGGCCACCACCGCGTTCCCGTCGGCAAGGGCCAAGGGCTCCCGGCCTGGGATCCGCGCCCGTTGAAGGCGACAGGCGTCACCTACTGCACGAGCCCGATGGGCGCCGACCACACGGCGGGCCTGATCGTCAACCCGGGCCTCACCCCTGATAAGTTCGCCTACGAGTCGCAGAAGGTGCAGATCGTGAACGCGGTCTGCGACAGCTCGGGCTTCTGTCAGTTCCTGCAGCCGAGCCTCGACAACATCCGCGCGTTCTACGGCGCGCTGTTCGGCCGCGAGGTCTCGCGCGACGAGATCCACGGCCTCGGCTGGCAGACGCTCTGCGACGAGTGGGAGTTCAACAAGCGCGCCGGCTTCACTGCGAAGGACGACGTGCTCGCGGACTGCCTCGCGACGGACCCGATCGGCCCCGCGAACGCCGTCTTCGACGTCTCGCCGGAGATCATCGCCGCCGTCTACACGAGGATGACGCCCGGCGAGGACATGTTCAGCGCGAAGGCGTCGGGCTGAGGCGCGGCCGCTAGGGCTTCATCAACGAGCGGCCGGGGCGAGAGCCCCGGCCGTTCTGCTTCAGGCCGCTGACCGCGCCCCGCATGCAGTCGGCCGCGATTTCGGGCACGGTCCGTGTTCGTGACGACGCCCCCCGATCGCAGCTCTCCCGCGCCGCGCCGCGTGCGTCTGCGCGGCTTCGCGGCGCGCGCGGACGTCGAGGAGGTCGAGCGGTTCCTCGCGTCGGTTTCCGCTGCGCTACCCGCCGAGCCCGTCCCGCTGCTCGAGTGCGCGGGCCGCGTGCTCGCGGAGGAAGTGGTCGCCCGCGTCTCGGTGCCCGCGTTCGCGCGCTCGGCGATGGACGGCTTCGCGGTGCGCGGCGAAGAGACGTTCGGCGCGTCGCCCTACGACCCGATCCGGCTGCGGCTGATCGGAGACGCGCTGCCCGGCCGGCCGTTCGACGGGTTGGTCGGCGCAGGCGAGACGGTCCGCATCATGACC
>DASTOI010000318.1:0-5284 GCA_035762585.1 Myxococcota bacterium | reverse complement strand
CATGCGGAAGCTCGCGCCGCTGGTCGGCGAAGCGCGGCTCGCGCTCGGCGGCTGCGCGCTGATGGCGCTCTCGTTCGCGGCGATCCCACAGATGCCGAGCGTCGGATTGTTATTGGCGCCGCTCGCGCTCTCCGCGGTCGGGCGCGCGCTCGCGCAGCCGAGCATGCTCGGGCTCGTCTCGCTCGCGGCGACGCCGGCGACGCGCGGGCAAGTGTTGGGCACGTTCCAATCGATGGCGTCGCTCGCGCGCGTGTTCGGGCCGGCTGCGGCCGGCATGCTCTACGCGCGCGGTGTAGGGCTGCCGTTCTGGCTCGCGAGCGCGTGTGCGGCGGTGCTCGTGCTCGCTCCGTGGCGGAGGCTCGCGCGCGAGCTCGGCGCGAGCGCGGGCGCGTCAAGCTGAGCGGCGCGTCCCCACGTCGGTGCCTCCGCGCCGCGCGTCGAAGCGGTAACCGAGGCCGCGCACGGTCTCGATCAGATCGCGCGCCTCGCCGAGCTTGCCGCGGATCGACTTCACGTGCGTGTCGACCAGGCGCTCGTTCGCGTGCGGCTCGCCGTCGAGCGCCCGTAACAATTCGCCGCGCTTCACGACGCGGCCTTCGCTCTGCGCGAGAAACTTCAGCACCTCGAACTCGCGAAGCGTGAGGTGGAGGCGGCGCCCATTCAGCTCGGCGAGCCCCGCCGCGATGTCGAGCCGCAGGCCTCCGCACTCGATCTCGCCGGGCAGCCTCGGCTGCGCGCCGTGTTGGCGCCGGCGCAGGATCGCGCGCACGCGCGCCGCGAACTCGCGCGCGGAAAATGGGTCGGGCACGAAATCGTCCGCGCCGTTCTCGAACGCGAGGATGCGATCCATCTCGTCGCCGAGCGCGCTCACGACGATGATCGTCAGGCCGCTCGCCTCCGGCAGCTCGCGCACGCGTCGGCAGAGCGCGATTCCGCCGACGTCGGCGGTCTGTCCCGCGACGACGAGCAGCTGCACGTCGTCGGCGATGCGCGCGAGCGCCTTCTTGCCCGAAGCAAACGACTCGGTGACGACCGCCACGCCGCCGAGCGCGGCAGCGACGCGCTCCCGCCACTCGGGAGCTTCGCCGGCGATCAGCGCGCGCTTCGGGATCGTCATACCCACTCGAAGGGCCAGGCTGCCACGGTCGTTCTACGGCTTCGTGAACGCGCAGCGAGAGTTCGGCGACGGAATCGTGAAGAAAGGCGCGCGAATCGCGCGCGAACGTCGCGACCCCGTCACGCGCGCGCGGCGCGGGAGTGTCAGCTTCGCGCCGCTCGCGGAGGTTGCGTGGGCGAGATGGCGAATCCGGTGGAACCGAAAGGAGCGCTCGCGGGCGAAACGTCACGCGCGCTCACGGCGCGGACCGCGTTCGACGCGTTCTACGACGCCTGGCTGCCACGCACGTACGGCTACGCCGCCGCTCAGCTCGGCGATCCGGCACGCGCCGAAGCTGTGACGCGCGCGGCGCTGCGCCGCGCACTGCTCGCGGGCATCGCGCTCGGCGGAGAAGCGGCAATCGGCCGGCAGCTGCTCGCGCTGCTCAAGGCCGAGCTCGCGACGGAGCAGCGCCGCGCGCCGCTGCGAGCCGGCGCGGGCTCACCCTCCACGCAGGCGCAGCGCCGCGCATGAAGCGCGCGCTTGCGCGCTCACACGTTCGCCACGCAAACGCCGCGCGCCCCTCCCGCGCGCGCCGCACTCCCTCGACGCGCCACGCATAGCGTGCGCGCCCGTTCGAGTGCCCCCAACAGCCACGACGCGCGCTGCGGACGACGCGGCCCGCCGAGGTACGCCGTGTCCGAGCTTCGTTCCGTCCGTGGGTTCGCGGTCTCGGCCGCATTGATCGCGAGCACCCTCGTCACGCCCGCGTTCGCGCAGGACGCGCCCGAGCTGCAGGCCGAGGAGCTGGCGCCCCAGCTCGACGTGCTGCCGCTCGAGCCGGAAGGCCAGCCGCAGGTGAGCGCCGAGACCGGTGACATCGCCGGCACCGTGTTCGACAACGCGAACGCGAACCCCGTCGCCGGCGTGCAGGCGACGCTCGTCGCCGCCGACGGCACCGAGAGCGGCACGGCTGTTACGGACGCCGCCGGCGCCTACCGCTTCGAGCGCGTGCCCGCCGGCACCTACAGCATCCGCTTTGCGAGGGATGGCTACCGCACCGCGCGCATGACCGAGTTCCCGGTGATCGCCGGCCAGCCCAACCCCGGCGACTTCGCGATCTCCCCCGAGACCGGCGCTAGCACCGACGGCGTCGAAGAAATCGTCATCACCGCCGAGCGCAAGATCCCGGTGGCAGACCGCGCGAACGTCGACGAGTTCATCAACACGATGGACACGGCGGAGATCGGCAAGTTCGCAGCGTCAGACATCAGCGACGCGATCAAGCGGATTCCGGGTATCAACGTCGTCGAGGGCCAGTTCGCGATCATCCGCGGCCTCGAGGATCGGTACAGCTCGACGCTCTACAACTCGGCGCCGGTGCCCAGTCCTGACCCGGACAGTCAGTCGGTCCAGCTGGATCTCTTCCCTTCGGACATCACGTCGAATCTCGTCGTCGCGAAGACATTCGCCTCCGACCTGCCGAGCAACTCTTCGGGCGGGGCGATCAACATCATCACGCGCGAGTACCCCGAGGATTTCCAGTTCAAGCTGAGCGGCGGGTCCGGCTTCAACGAAAACGCGCTCGACCGGTACCTGAAATGGAACGCGAACAACCCGATCGGCTCCGAGAAGAAGGGCTCGGCAGCTACGGAGGGTGAAGGGGGCGTACTTGTTGCTGGGACGACCCAATTCCTGGAGCGCGAGCTCACCTTCCGCGGCCTGTTCAACTGGGAGCTCGACTACCAGACAAAGTCCGGTGTCGTGGAGGCACGCGAGCCTCAGGCGGCGCAGCTGAACCCGGTATTTCCGTTCCCTTCGTCTGGCGGACTCTCGACCGGCGAGCTGGCGTTGAGCTCGGGACGCTTCGATTTTGCCGAGAGCGAGAAGGTCACGCAGACGACCGGCTATCTGGATCTCGGTCTCGACCTCGATCCGGACGGGAAGCACCAGCTGAACTTCACTTTCTTCTACACGAGGAAGGAAGATGAGGTCGTCCAGTCTCGCGAGGACGGGTTCATCCCGGGCTTCGACTATTCGGTCATTGCGGCTCAGCAGGCGAACGGAGATCCGACCTCGCCTGCGCGAGGCGGATCGCTGGGGATCACGCGCAGCGCGTGGGTCGCTCGATCCTGGCGTGACGATCCGGCTGATCCGCAGACACGCGGCTCGCTTTGGTCCAGCAGCTTCAACGAGAGCCGGTCGTTCGCTCGCGATCGCGATCTCATGGTCTTTCAGCTCAACGGCGAGCACGAGATCGATTTGATTCCGGGTATGCGACTCACATGGGCCGCGAACCACGCCGAGACGACGCAGGATGAAGGCTTCTACGCCACGCGTTATTGGTACGAGCCGGCGGACCCGAGTCAGATTCCGACACAGTTCCCGGTCACGAGAGATTCGCTTCCCGCGAGCGGAACGTTCTTCGCCGGCGTCGCGATCTTCCAAAACGCCAACGACATCAGCGAGGACCAAGATTTCGTTCGCTTTGACATCGAGTACGAACGCGAATTCAACGATTGGTCTCGCTTCGTCATCAACGGAGGATTCTGGTGGGAAGACGCTGGGCGGGATGTCGGCTCTTCCTTCCTCGAGACTCCCAGCGTGACCGGAGGGTCGACGAACATCGCCCTTCCGTCCGCGGACGCGGTGGGCCTCGGCGACGCGCTCGCCTCCGGACTGCTGACGAATCCGGACGGCACGTTCGCTGGGACTCGATCGACCAGTGCTAGGGCCGATCGCCGTGTGGTGGCGGGCAACGTCGCGGCGAAGCTCACACTCTGGGAGAAGCTCGACCTGCTCGCTGGTGTGCGCCACGAGGCGATCGAGATCGTGGCCAACAATGACCCGTTCATCGCGGGTGAGACACTCCCGGGAGAGACCACGCCGAAAATCTTCCCTTCGGCCTACTTGATGTTCGACCGCTTCGACAACCCGACGCGCTCCCTGGAACGACAGCTTCCACCGGGAAGCGTATTCAACGATCAGATCCTGAATATCGACGTGCCGGTAGATTCGTCTTCAGGACTCGTCGATCTCACAAGCCGCGCTCAGCTCGAGGCGCTCGTCAACGGGACCATCGACGAGAAGCGAAATCTTCCTTCGGCTGGTCTGACCTACCGACCGCTCGACGGGCTGAACCTACGCGTCGCGTACTCGCAAACCGTCGCGCGCCCTTCTTTTCGAGAGCTCGGTTACTACGTCACGGTCGAGACAGGCTCGGATGACCTCGTCGTCGGAAACCCGCAGCTCGATCTCTCCGACGTGGAGAGCGTCGACGCTCGCGTCGAGTACGTCTGGGGCGACTTCGGAGACCTCGCGGCAATCAGCGCCTTTACCAAGAAGATCCAGAACCCGATCGAGAGCATCGTGCTACGCGACCCAACGAACAACGAGATCAACAGCGGCACGTACCGAACCTTCTTCAACAACCCGAACGATGCGGATCTCTGGGGCCTGGAGCTGGAAGGTCGCAAAGCGCTCGATTTCGTCGGCGTCTCCGGACTCGAGTACCTCTCGCTCGCGGCGAATTTCACCTGGATCGATGCCGAGGTGAAACGCTCGCCGTTCGAGATCGCCCAAGCTGCGCCCTTCGTCGGAACCCTCCCAGGAGAGGAAGCCGAGTTCAATGGGCTGAAGGAAAAGCGGCGACTCTTTAGCCAGCCGGAGTGGATCGCGAACGCGGATATCAGCTTCGACCATCCGGACTGGGGGACGAAGCTGACGCTGGCAGTCTTCGCGATCAGCGACGTGCTCGACGCGGCCGGAAACGCGACCGTTCCTCCGGTCGGGTCTGGCTCGGTGTTCCAGCTCTCGCTCGATCGCTACGTCGATTCGTTCTATCAGGTCGATCTCGTGGGGAGCCAGCGTTTCTCGATGGGCAAGATCCCGGGCGAATGGACCGCGAAGGTCAGTATCAAGAATCTGACGGACAGCACTCGCCGGCTGATCTACGACACCGAGCAGACCATTCGCAAGTACGCAGAGCGCTCATTCAAGATCGGTCGCGACTACTCGTTCTCGCTGACCTACGACTACCACTTCTGAGCGCTCGTCTGATTACTGATCGCTGAGAGCGGCCGACCGTCGGTGAACTTTTCGTGGCGCTCATGTGAAGCGCGCCACCCTGTGCCTCAGACGGCCACTCCTCGTCGAGACGTGGGGGTGCGACCACGGAAACGTCATCGC
>DASTOI010000317.1:0-4517 GCA_035762585.1 Myxococcota bacterium | reverse complement strand
CCGGTGGTCGAGGGCGTGCTCCCGTACATCGCCGGCTCGCGGAAGACCTACACGAACGTGCGTTGGGGTCAGCCGGGGCGCTTCTCACGGCAGCACGAAGAGCATCGCGTTCCAGGCAATCAGTTCCCGTTCACGTATGCAGTGACGACGGATCCCGTAACAGGTACCCGAGACGGCATCCTCGCGCGCTGCGAGGCGACGAAGACGTGCCCGAAGCTGATGCACGTCGACACGAGTGCGGAGTTCTGGCAGGCGGGTGCATCGCTCGTCGGAACGGACGGCGCGGGGCACGACGTCGCGTTCCCGGAGAGCGTGCGCGCCTACATGCTCGCCGGCGCGTCGCACGCGCCGGGGATGGTCTCGCCCGCGTGCGAGCTGCCTCCGAATCCGATCACGTACGGCCCGATCGCGCGCGCGCTGCTCGTCGCGATGGAGGGCTGGGTGCGCGGTGAGAACGAGCCTCCCGCAAGCGTGTGGCCGCGAAGCGCGGCGGGAGAGCTCCGCGAGCGGCTCTCGAGCGAGCCGCCGGTGAATCGCGTCGAGCAGGTCGACTACGGCGTCGTTCCTCCGAAGATCGTCGGCGAAGGCTGGCGAGTGCTCGTGCCGACGACGGGCCCCGACGGAAACGACCTGCCGGGGATACGGCTGCACGAATTGCAGCCCGGGCGTTCCGCTTACTTGGGCTGGAACGTGCGCAAGGCAGGGTTCGCACGGGGCGAGCTCTGCTTCCTCTTCGGTGGAGAAAGGAGGCCGTCCACGCTCTCGACCGGTGGCGACTGTCCGCACGATCCCGCGCGAAAGCTCTGGAAGCGAAAGTTGCTGTTGGACGCAGAGCTCGCGGCGATCGAGAAGACTCCGTGCATGCAGTGAGCTCGAACCTCAGATCACTCCGCGTTCCTTCAGCCCCGCGAGCTGCTCCGCCGTAACACCCAGCTCGCCGAACACCTCCGCGTTCGCCTCGCCCAGCTCCGGCGCGAGCGCGCGCTCGCGCGGCGCAGCACCCGAGAGCTGCAGCGCGTTGCCGTGGAACACGACCTCGCCGAGCTGCGGGTGCGGGTGGCGCTCGATCATCCCGCGCGCGTTCAGCTGCGGATCGTCGAGCAGCTCGTGCGGCGCGGCGACGCGCGCGCACGGGAGATCGGCGCCCTTCGGACCGAGCGCGCTGAGCGCCTCCTCGCAGCTCCGCTCGCGCATCCACGCCGCGATGATCTCGGTGAGCGCGGGCCGGTTCGCGGCGCGCACGCGGTGGTTCTTGAAGCGCTCGTCGCGCGCGAGCTCGGGATTTCCGATCGCCTCGCACAGCTTGCGGAACAGCTTGTTGCTGGCGGTGCCGACGACGACGAAGCCGTCGCGCGTCGCGAACGAGTCGTACGGCGAGCTGAACGGGTGAGCGTTGCCGACGCGCTCCATCTTCGCGCCGATGCCGGCGTAGATCGTCGCGGCCGAGTCGGCGATCGCGAAGATGCAGTCCTGGTTCGAGAGATCGAGCACGCGCGCGGCTCCCGTGCGCTCGCGCTCGAGCAGCGCGACGACGACGCCGAGCGCGAGATAGAGGCCGCCGACGAAGTCCGCGCTGGCGCCTCCGGCGCGGACCGGCGGGCCATCCGGAAAGCCGGTCATCGCGAGCAGCCCGCCGCTCGCCTGCGCGACGATGTCGTAGCTGCCCTCGCCGGCGCGCGGCCCCGTCTGCCCGAAGCCGGACAGCGACGCGACGACGAGGCGCGGGTTGCGCGCTCGCAGCACGTCGGCGCCGAGGCCGCAGCTCGCGAGGTAGCCGGCGCGGAAGTTCTCGACGAGCGCGTCGGCGCGCTCCGCGAGCCGTAACAACAGCTCGCGGCCCTCGGGCGAGCGCACGTCGAGCGTGATCGACCGCTTGCCGCGGTTGTTGTTCTGGAACGAGAGCGAGGTCTGCCCGGGCGGCGACGGCCCGTAGCGGTAGTCGTCGCCGGTGCCCGGGCGCTCGATCTTGATCACCTCGGCGCCGAGGTCCGCGAAGATCGCGGTCGCGAACGGCCCGGCGACGACGCGCGTGAGATCCAAAATCCGCAGGCCGGCGAGCGGTCGTCCGGCGGCGCGCATGGTCTACAGGGTCGTGACGGCGACGATCGCGGCGACGCTGCCGCCGAGCGCGAGCAGATAGAGCAGACCGCCCACGACGGCGTCGCTCTTCAGGCCGCCGAAGTCGATCCAGACGTGGCGCAGGTGATGAGCGCCGCCCCAGAGCGGCAGTGCGAGCGCGGCCAGCGCGACGAGGCGCGCGATTGGATTCGAGAGCAGCGCGTACATGCGGTCGTACGAGAACGCGTCGGCGTCGCCCACCAGGCCGAGGCCGACGGTCGCGATGAACGCCGGCAGCACGAAGCCACCGACCATCATCCCGGCACCGAATAACAACCAGATCACCGGCTCGAGCCTGAGCATCAGCGCCTTCATCCGAGCACGCCTCCGAGGATCACGGCGACGACGAGGTTCAGCACGACGAACGCGCCGACGAGGCCGGCCAGCATCACCGGCACAGGGGGGCGCTTCAGCGGGCCGAAGCGGAACGGCTGCGTCTTCGGAAATAGGCGGAGGAAGCGCAGCGTGAACCAGACCAGGCCGACCAGCGCGATCCAGAAGTAGACCTGATAAGCGGGCCCGTGGATGCGCGCGAGAAACGCCTCGTACTTCGCCTGCCCGCCGCCGAGCGCGAGCACGAACTCGATCCCGATCAACGCGGTGAGCAGCAGGAACGCGCCGCAGCTCCCGAACAGCAGATAGGGACCGTAATTCCCGCCGAACGGGAATTGATCCGGCGGACGCGGGTCGGCCGTGCGCGTCGGGCCCGCCACGCGCGGTTGCATCGCGTCCAGACGCGGGCGAGCGTGGCTCATCACTTGCCTCCGCGCGGCACGACGAAGCTCTTCGCCCAGTCGAGCACGTTGTTGAGCTTCGCCTGCTGGATCGCGCCCGCCGGGTCGACGCCTTTCGGGCACACCACACTGCACTGGTTCGCGTACGAACAGGAGAAGACGCCGCCGTCGTCGCGGAAGATCTGGTTGCGTTCGTGCGCGCCCTCGTCGCGCGAATCCTGGTTGTAACGGTGACCGAGCGCGATCGCGGCCGGCCCGAGAAAGTCTGGCTCGTTCGAGGTGACCGGGCACGCGGCATAACAGAGCATGCAGTTGATGCACATGCTGAACTGCTTGAAGTCCGCGAGCTCGTCGGGCGACTGCTTGGTGGGCCCAGCCTCCACCGCCCGCTCCTTCGCGACCATGATCCACGGCTTCACTTTCTTGAACTTGTCCATGAAGCCTTCGAGCTCGACGACGAGGTCCTTCACGACCGGGAAGTTCGCGAGCGGCGTCACCTCGATCACGTCGCCGTAGTTCGAGATCGGGTCCTTGCAGGTGAGCTTCGGCTTCCCGTTCACGTTCATGCCGCAGCTGCCGCACACCGCCATCCGGCACGACCAGCGATGCGAGAGCGTCGGATCGACGTGATCTTTCACGTGGTTCAGCGCGTCGAGCACCTTCGCGTCGGATTCGACCGAGATCTCGTACTTCTGCGTGCGCGGCGCCTGATCCTTGTCCGGATCGAAGCGCGTGACGATCAGGGTCTTCTTCACTTGCGGCATCTATTTTTTCGAACTCCGTTCGCCTTCGGCTCACTGCGCGCCAGCTGCGGCGCTGCGCGCCGCTGGCTGGCTTGCGGCTTCCCGAGCTGCGTTCGATCGAGGCATCGAGAAATCCTCTAGTACTTCCGCTCTTCCGGCACCCAGACACCGAGCGTCACCGGCTTGGTCGCGTAGCGCGGCCCGTTCTGGCCGAAGTAGACGAGCGAGTGGTGCAGGAAGTCCTGGTCGTTGCGCTTCGGGAAATCCCGGCGCGCGTGGGCGCCGCGCGATTCCTTGCGCTGTGACGCGGCGGTCGCGACCGCTTCCGCGCAGTCGAGCAGATTCGAGAGCTCGAGCGCCGCGGTCAGTTCGGTGTTGAACACGCGCGAGGAGTCGCTGAGGCTCACCTGCTCGTAGCGGCGCTTCAGCTCCGCGACGTCGCGCACCGCCTTGTCCATCGAGGCTTGCTCGCGGTAGACGCCGAGCCCGGCCTCCATCGCGGAGTTCATGTCGTGCCGGATGCCCGCGAGCGTTTCGCCGCCGCGTTTGCGCGCCCGCAGCGCGTCGAGCCGCGCGCCCTCCGCCCTCACCTGCGCGAGCAGTGACGCCTCGGCCAGCGACATGCCGCTCTTCGCGCGCGCGACCGCGTGCCTTCCCGCACGCGCGCCGAACACGAGGCACTCGGTGAGCGAGTTCGAGCCGAGCCGGTTCGCGCCGTTCAGCGAGACGCAGGCCGTCTCGCCCGCCGCGTAGAGCCCGCCGATGATCGTCTCGCCGTCGATGTTCACGTCGACGCCGCCCATCATGTAATGGAGCACGGGCCGGATCGGGATCGGCTGCGTGACGGGGTCGGTCGCGGCGTACGTGCGCGAGAGCTCGAGCACGAACGGCAGCCGCGCCTCGAGCTTCTCCTTGCCCAGAT
>DASTOI010000316.1:0-7939 GCA_035762585.1 Myxococcota bacterium | reverse complement strand
GCTCGAGATCGACGGTCGTGAGTGCCTCCATCGCGTCCGCCGTGCCGGCGGGCGAAGTGATCGCGCGCGACGACGTCTTCGGAATCCAGACGCCGAGCGAGGCGACGATCGCAACGACGATCGGCGTCGTGCGATTGCCGGGCAGGCCACCGACGCAGTGCTTATCGGCGACGACGTCGCGCTGCCACGCGAGCCGATCGCCGGCCGAGACCATCGCGCGCGTCAGGCCGAGCACCTCGTTTCGGTCGAGTCCGCCGGCTGCGAACGCGGTGAGGAGCGCCGCGATCTCGATGTCCGCGTAGCGGCGCTCGCCGACGTCGCGCACGATCGCCTCGAGCTGCGCGTCGCTCAGCGCGTGCCCGAACGTCTTCGCGCGCACCGCGCGCAGCGATTCAGCGGGCGGTGCGTGCGAGAAGCGCGCGCGTTCTCCCGGCTTGGCGCCGAGCCGCGTCCACGCCGCCTCCGAAAGCCCGGCATCGCCGGCACCGACCAGCTCGCCGTGGACGACGTTCAGCGTCGCGACGACCGACGCGCTGCTCGTCTCGACCAGCACGCGCGAGTGCGCAGCAAATCCCTCCGAGCGGCAGACGTGACAGTCGTCGCGCATGTAGAGCACGGGCTCCTGATGCGTGTCGATCCCGAGCCGCACGAGCTGAAGCGAGTGGTTGGACATCGCGCTAGCCGAGCGGCCAGGTCGAGCCGTCGCTCGGCACGACCGCGTCCCAACCGAGTTCCTCGCGAAGTCGGCGCTGGAACGCCTCCGCCGCGACGGGCTCTCCGTGCGTCACGAACGCGCGCCGCGGAGACAGGGCGCTCTTGCGCAGCCAATCGAGCATCTCCGCGTAATCCGCGTGCGCGGAGAGCCCCTGGATCTGCTCGACGCGGGCGCGCACGGCGACGTACTGGCCGTGGATCGTCAGCTGGTCCGCGCCGTCGATCAGCGCGCGCCCGCGCGTGCCAGCGGCCTGATAACCGACCATCAGGACCGCGTTGCGCGCATCGGGAAGGAAGCGGCGCAAGTGGTGGAGGATGCGGCCGCCGTTCGCCATGCCGCTCGCCGACACGATGATCATCGGCCCGGAGCGGCGATCGATCGCCTTCGACTCCTCCGCGGTGCGCGTGTAGGTCGCGGCCTTGCACATCGCGTGGCACTGATGCTCGGTCAGTCGGTGGTCGTCCGTGTACTGACAGAAGAGGTCCGTCGCATCGATCGCCATCGGGCTGTCGAGGAAGACCGGAAGCTCGGGAATGCGGCCGCCGCGCCTCAGCTCCGAGAGCACGTGGAGCAGGTGTTGCGCACGGCCGACGGCGAACGCGGGAACCAGAATCACGCCGCCCTTCGCGGCGGTCTCCGAGACCAGCCGCGCGAGCGCGTCGGACACCTCCTCGGCCGGATGCCGGCGATCTCCATAAGTGGACTCGACGACGACGTAGTCGGCGGTGGGGAGAGGATCCGGCGCGCGCATGATCGGGTCGGCCGGGCGCCCGACGTCCCCTGAGAATGCGATCGACGCGGAAGGCGTCTCGAGGCGGACGCAGGAAGACCCGACGATGTGGCCCGCGCGCGAGAAGCGGACGGAGATTCCGGGCGCCGCTTCGAACGTCTTCCCGAACGGCTGGCCTCGGAGGAGCGAGAGACACGCCTCCGCGTCGGCCTCGGTGTAGAGCGGCAGCGCGGGATCGTGGCGCGAAAAGCGGTGTCGGTTCGCGAAGCGCGCGGCTTCCTCTTGGAGGTAGCCCGAGTCGGGCAGCAGTACGCGCAGGAGATCCAGCGTGCCGCGCGTGCAGTAGACCGGTCCGCGGTAGCCCTCGCTCCAGAGTCTCGGCAGGTAGCCGGTGTGATCGATGTGCGCGTGGGTCAGTACGATCGCGTCGAGCGCATCGACTGCGATCGGCGGCGGCGACCAGTTGCGCTCGCGCAGCTCCTTGATGCCCTGAAAGAGGCCGCAGTCAACGAGCACGCGCGTGCGCCTGGTGTCGACGAGGTACTTCGATCCAGTGACCGTCTCGGCGGCGCCGAGGAACGAGATGCGCGCCATCCGAGCTCCTCACGGCGAATCGTTGGAAGCGATGCTAGGCCGGCTCGCAGCGTGGGCGAGCCGCTCACCCACGCTGCGGTCGGCACCGGGCGCGCCCTCCGCGCGCTTCGGCGACGAGCTATTGCGCCTTCTTCGACTCTGCTTCGTGCACCTTCGCGAGCTCTTCGTACTCCGCCGCGATCGCGGTGTTCTCCTCGGCGAGCTTCCGGCAGTGCGCCTTCATCTGCTCGCGCTGCATCATCTTCCCGCCGGTGTAGACGCGGCCCATGCTCTCGTGCCGTGCCGCCGCGGCGCGCGCCTCCGCTGCCTTCGCGCGGTAGTGCGTCGCGAGCGCTGCGTGCTCCGCGGGCGTGTCCGCCATCTCGACGACGAGCTGTTCGAGCGAGTGCCCCTCGTCTCCCGCGAGCGCGAGGCTCGGCGAGAGGGCGAGAGCTCCGATCACGAGTGCGGCTCCGATCTTGCTGCGCATGTTTCCTCCTTGTTCTGCGCTGACGCCCTGGCGGCGCCTCGCCGCAGAGCAGTTCTTAGAGGGATACGAGTGAGCCTGGGGCTTCGTGACCGCGCGGGCGTTGTTCTCACTGTTCGACTGCGCTCGGCTTCCAAAACTCCGCCTCGCGGCGCGCGCCGAAGCGGCGCGTGCTGTTACTCGCGCCGCGCCGCCTCGTCTTCATGCAGCTTCGCGAGCGCCTCGTACTCGGCCGCGATCGCAGCCTCCCGCTTCGAGATTCGCCTGCAGTGAAAGCTCCCAGCGCCGCTTCCCTGCTTCCCGCCGCGATACGCGCGCCCGAGCGAGCGGTGGCGCGCGGAGTCGCGGCGCGCCTCCGCCGCTTTGGCGCGGTAGTGCTCGGCCAGGGCGGCGTGGTGTGCGGGCTGGTCTGCCATCGCGACCGCGAGGCTCTCGAGGGCTTCTTCGTGGTCGTGCTCAGGCTCCGACGCGAGCGCAGGCGCGAACGCCAGAGTCGAGCAGAGGGCGAGTGCGGCCATTCTTCCGTACATGGTTCCTCCCGGCTGCAGGGTGTTACGGGGCGTCGCGCGCTTTCGTGACGAGTCCGCCCGAATGGGCTCGAATCGACGCATCGCACTACCTCGAGCGCTTGCGGCGTGGTGGCGACCGCGCCTCCGGTGCGGGGCACCGAGTCGCACTCTGGCGCGCTCTCGCTCGCGCTCTACGACCGATCGCTGGCACGCCGAGTGCAGAAAGCGCTCGCGTCACCATCGCAGGAGGCGAACCGTATGCGCTCTGTGAACGCCCGAGTCGAAGAGCAACAAGTCCCCGACGAGAGGCTCATGGAGCGATACGTAGATGGTGACGCCCACGCGTTCGACGAGCTCTTCCACCGCTTCGAGAAGCGCGCCTTCGCGTTCTTCGTCAAGCGCACGGGCTCGCCGGACCGCGCTCAGGACCTCTACCAGGAGCTGTTCCTCCGGATCCATCGCGCGCGGGGTGCATACGACGCGAGCCGCGCGTTCGCGCCTTGGCTCTTCCAGATCGCGCACAACCTTCTCATCGACGACCGGCGTCGCGCGTACCGGAGCCACGAAGTCTCGCTGGGAGACTCGGCGCTTCACGCTGCCCATGCGGACGCCCCGGACGTCGCCGCCGATCGCGAGCAGCTCTTCCACCTGCTCGGCAGCCTCTCGGAGAGCGAGCGCTGGGTCTTCCTCTCCGCGAAGGGAGAGGGGGTCGGCTACGCGGAGCTCGCCGCTCAGCTCGGAAAATCGGTGGACGCGGTCAAGAAGATGGCCTCGCGCACGCTCCAGCGCCTTCAACGCGCCGCGCTCGCGGATTCGGTTGCCCCTTCGGGTGGCTGCTAGGGGCCCGTTTCGCCGCACGCGGTGGGGCAGTCAATAAGTATGGGGAGCGATCAGACGCCGGCCGATCTGCGGGAGGGCGTTCGCTCTGGGATCGTGAGCGCGCTCGAGCGCGATGCCGAGCTGCGCGGCGGCCGAACCGCTCGGCTCCTCGTCGCGGCCGGCGCGCTCGGGATCTTCGGAGCCGTCGGCATGATCCGGCTGCTCTCGGGGCATCCCTACGGCCACCATCCGTCGTCGCACGTGGTCGTATTCAGCGCCGTTTGGTCGGGGCTACTCGTCGTCGCGCTCGCGCTCGTGTTCCTTCGGGTGCGCACACCGTCGCTGCCGCTCGCTCGCGCCGCGTGCGTCGGCGTGTTGGGGCTCGGAATCACCGGCGTGTGCAGCGCATTCTGTCCCGACCAACACTTTCTCGAGTGGTGGATCTCCACGTCCGCGGGAGGCCGGCTCCGCGAGCTTGGCGGGCTCCCGCTCAGCGCGCTCTGCTTCGGCGGCGTGACGACGCTCGCGTTCGGCGCCGCCGCTGCGATCGCCGCCCTCGGGAGTCGGCGCCTCGCGCCGGTTCGCCCGCTGCTCCCGGCGGGAATGCTCCTGCTGCTGCTCTTGCCGGGGGTCGCGCTCCAGTCCGTCGGTACGCCGCCGCCGGTTTTCGTCGGGTGGCTCGCCGGAACGGCGATCGGCGCGTACGCGGGCGTCGCGCTCGGACTCGCGGCGCGCCAGCGGCTCGTGCGCGCGTAGTCGCGCCTCGGCCGATGCGGCTTGCTGGGTACCCGTACGGGGTATAGGGTCGGCCGCATGGACCACGAGACGCGAGACCAGGGACGGACCCGCATTCGTCGAATCGCCGGGCAGGTGGCCGCGATCGAGCGGATGATCGACGAAGACCGCTACTGCGTGGACGTGCTGCTGCAAGTGGCCGCCGCGCGCGCGGCGCTGGACGGCGTCGGCAAGCTGCTGCTGAAGGCGCACGTCGAGCACTGCGTCAGCGACGCGCTCACGTCGGGTCGCCCGAAGGAACGCAAACAGAAGATCGCGGAGCTGATGGACGTGTTCTCGCGCTTCACCCAGATCGGAGGACGCTGATGAGTGAAGCGGCTCCGCTGAAGGACCCCGTCTGCGGTATGAGCGTGCGGCCGGACGGGCCGCACCGGCACGAGCACGAGGGAAAGACGTACACGTTCTGCTCGGCCCGCTGCCTCGAGAAGTTCCGCACGGAGCCCGCTCGCTACTTGGCGCCCGGGCCGGCGGCGGGCGGGGCTCCGGCGCCGGCCGCCGCGGCGCCCGCGCGCAAGTACACGTGCCCGATGCACCCCGAGATCGTGCGCGACGCGCCGGGCAGCTGCCCGATCTGCGGCATGGCGCTGGAGCCGGTGAGCGCCGTTGCGGAGGAGGAGCGAAACCCCGAGCTCGAGGACATGGCGCGCCGGTTCTGGGTGAGCTTCGGCCTCACGGTTCCGGTGTTCGCGATCGCGATGAGCGAGATGCTGCCCGGCGCGCCGCTCGCCGAGCGGATCGCACCGAGCGTTCTGACTTGGATCCAGCTCGCGCTGGGAACGCCGGTCGTGCTGTGGGGCGGGTGGCCGTTCTTCGTGCGCGGTTGGCAGTCGCTGCGAAACCGCCACCTCAACATGTTCACGTTGATCGCGATCGGCACCGGCGCCGCGTGGGCGTACAGCGTACTCGCAGCAGTCGCTCCCGAGATCTTCCCCGCGTCGTTCCGCGGCCATCACGGTCAGGTCGCCGTCTACTTCGAGGCCGCTGCGGTGATCGTCACGCTCGTGCTGTTGGGGCAGGTGCTCGAGCTTCGCGCGCGCAGCCAGACGGGCGCAGCGATCCGCGCGCTGCTCGGCCTGGCGCCGAAGACCGCGCGCCGCGTGAACGAGGACGGCAGCGAGGGCGACGTGCCGCTCGAGCACGTGCACGTGGGCGATCGCCTGCGCGTGCGGCCCGGCGAGAAGGTTCCAGTGGACGGCGTCGTGCTCGAGGGAAGCAGCGCCGTCGACGAATCGATGATCACGGGCGAGCCGATTCCGGTGGCGAAGGCGCAGGGCGAACGCGTCACCGGCGCCACCGTGAACGGCACCGGGTCGCTGCTGATCCGGGCCGAGCGCGTCGGCTCGGAGACGCTGCTCGCGCAGATCGTGCAGATGGTCGCGGAGGCGCAGCGCAGCCGCGCGCCGATCCAGGGGCTCGCGGACACCGTGGCCGGCTACTTCGTACCCGCGGTGATCGCGATCGCGCTGCTCACTGCCGTGGTCTGGGCGCTCGTTGGTCCCGAGCCGCGCATGGCGCACGCGCTGATCAACGCGGTCGCGGTGCTGATCATCGCGTGCCCGTGCGCGCTCGGGCTCGCGACGCCGATGTCGATCATGGTCGCCACCGGCAAGGCAGCGACGGTCGGCGTGCTGTTCCGGAACGCAGAAGCGATCGAGTTGTTACGGACCGTCGACACGATCGTCGTCGACAAGACCGGCACGCTCACCGAAGGCAAGCCGCGCCTCGTGCGCGTCGTGCCCACCGCGGGCTTCAGCGAGAGCGAGGTGCTGCGCCTCGCCGCGACGCTCGAGCGCGCGAGCGAGCATCCGCTCGCCCAGGCGATCGTTTCGGGCGCGAGCGAGCGCGAGATCGCGCTCGAAGACGTAAAGGGCTTCGATTCACGGACCGGGCGCGGCGTGGTCGGTGAAGTCTCGGGGCGGCGCGTCGGCATCGGCAACGCGCGGCTGCTCGAAGAGCTCGGTGTCGACGCCGCTCCGCTCGCGACGACCGCGGACGCGCTGCGCGCCGAGGCGCAGACCGTGATGTTCCTCGCCGTCGACGGCCAGCTCGCCGGGCTCGTCGGCGTCGCGGACCCGATCAAGAGCACGACGCCGGATGCCATCCAGGGGCTGCGCGACGAAGGCATGCGCGTCGTCGTTCTCACCGGCGACAACCGCGCCACCGCCGAAGCGGTCGCGAAGCGCCTCGGAGTCGACGACGTGATGGCCGACGTGCTGCCCGATCAGAAGGCCGAGGTCGTGAAGCAGCTTCAAGCCGAGGGACGCGTCGTCGCGATGGCGGGCGACGGCGTCAACGACGCTCCCGCCCTCGCGCAAGCGCACGTGGGCATCGCGATGGGGACCGGAACCGACGTCGCGATGCAGAGCGCGGGCGTCACACTCGTGCGCGGCGACCTGCGCGGGATCCTGCGCGCGCGCCACCTGAGCCGCGCGACGATGCGGAACATCCGCGAGAACCTGTTCTTCGCATTCGTCTACAACGCACTCGGCGTTCCGATCGCCGCGGGCGTTCTCTATCCGGCGCTGGGGCTGCTGCTGAACCCGATGATCGCGGCGGCTGCGATGAGCCTCAGCTCGGTCTCGGTGATCGGCAACGCGCTGCGCCTGCGGCGCACGGAGGTCTGAGATGACGAGTCGCGGCTACGTCCCCGCTCTGGGCTTCGACGTGCTCACGCGCTTCTACGACCCGCTGATCGCGCTGACGCTGCGCGAGAACAAGCTGAAGCGCCGCCTGATCGATCAGGCGGCGATCGCCCCTCGGCACGACGTGCTCGACGTCGGCTGCGGCACCGGGACGCTCGCGATGCTCGCGAAGAGGCAGCACCCGGACGCGCGGGTCGTCGGCCTCGACGGCGATCCCGCGGTGCTCGCGATCGCGCGCAAGAAGATCGAGGCCGCGGGCCTCGCGATCGAGCTGCGCGAAGGCCTAGCGGACACGAGCGCTGTCTTCGCGCCGGCGTCGTTCGATCGAATCCTCACGAGCCTCGTGCTCCACCACCTATTGGCGGAGCAGAAGCGACAGGCGCTTGCGGCAATGCGGAGTTGGCTGCGCCCGGGTGGCGAGCTGCACGTGCTCGACTTCGGCCCGCAGCGCGGCGTGATGCGCGTCGTCTCGCGCGGCATCGCGTGGTTCGACGGCGAGGATCGCCTGCGCGACAACCTCGCGGGCCGCTTGCCGGCGCTCATGCACGACGCCGGATTCGTGAGCGCCGACGAGCGTGGCAACGCGTTCACGCCGTTCGGGTACGTGTCTTATTACGCCGCGAAGCGGACGTAGCGCTCGCGCCGAGCGCTACGCGGCGCCTCGCACGG
>DASTOI010000315.1:0-2236 GCA_035762585.1 Myxococcota bacterium | reverse complement strand
CCGAGGAGCAGCGCCGGCGCTTCACCGGCGAGCGCGCCGCCGCCGATCGGCCGGAGCCGCCGCCCGAGACGCAGCCGCCCGCGCCGCGCGAGCGCAGGCGCGACGACGAGCTCGCTCCGGGCGAAGCCGACCTGCCGCCGGGCGACGAAGTCACGGTGTGATCGTCTCGCCGTCCTCGGCGATGTGCACCGGCCCGCGGAAGCTCTGCTCGACGATGTCTTCGTACTGGTAGTGGAACGCCGGCGGCGGCCGCAGCCGCGAGAGCAGCACGCCGCGCACGCCGGCGCGCTGCGCGATCCCGCCGACCGCCTCGAGCGTGACGTGCAGCTTCGCCTCCTCCTGCAGCCGAGCGACGTCGGCGCCGGCCGCGGCCGCCTGCTCGAGCGAGCCCTGATAAACCCCCTCGGTCGCGAGCAGCTCGGCGCCCTCCGCGGCGCGCGCGAGCGCGTCCGCGTCCCAGCTCGCGCCGGCGAACGCGTACGCGCGCGCGTCGTCCGAGAGCCGGTATGCGAGCGCCGGCAGCGGGCCGCCCGCGAGCGCGAACGCGCGCACGCGCAGCGCGCCGAGCACGACCTCCTCGCCGTCCGCGAGCTCGCGCGCAAGCGCGCGTCCGCCCTCGGCCGCGAGCGCGAACGTTTTCGCCTGCGCGTCCGCGCCGGGCGCCTGCGCGCGCAAGACCGCCTCGACGAGCGCGCTCGTTCCCGCTGGGCCATAGACGGCGAGCGGCGCGTCTCTGCCGTCCAGCCAGCCCTGCACGAACAGCTCGTCGAGCCCCGCCGTGTTCTCCGGGAGCAGGCTCGAGAGGAACACCGCGCGCGGCTGGCGCACCGGCACGGCTGCGCGGCGCAGTCCCGCGGCGACGCCCGCGCCCGCATCGAACAGCGCGAGCTCCTCGCCGCGGCCCGCGAGCAAGGCCGGCCCGCCGCGGTCCGGATTCTCGAACGTGCCGCCGCTGCCGACGACGATGATCGAGAACGCCTCCGGCGCGATCTCCTCGAGCGGCGCCACCGCGCCAGCGACGCGCTCGAAGTGCTTCGACAGGAACGCCATGCCCCAAATGCCGGCGAGCAGCACGAGCATCCCGATCAGCACGCCGAGCCGGGTGTCGACGCTCACGCGAACACGACCGTCTTGTTGTCGTAGACCGCGATGCGGTCTTCGATGTGGCAGCGCACCGCGTGCGCGAGCACGGTGCGCTCGAGGTCGCGGCCCTTCCGGAGTAGGTCCTCGATCGCGTCGCGATGCGAGCACGCGACCACGCCCTGATGGATGATCGGCCCCTCGTCGAGATCGGTGGTCGCGTAGTGCGCGGTCGCGCCGACGAGCTTCACGCCGCGTTCGAACGCCTGGTGGTAGGGCTTGCCGCCGACGAACGCGGGCAGGAACGAGTGGTGGATGTTGATCACGCGGCACGGCATCGCGCCGAGCATCTCGCTAGAGAGCACCTGCATGTAACGCGCGAGCACGACCAGATCGACGCCGACTTCCCGTAACAACGCGATCTCGCGCTCTTCCTGCGCGCGCTTGTTCTCCTTCGTGATCGGGAACGCCTCGAAGCGCACGCCGAACTGCGTCGCGATCGGCCGCAGGTCTTCGTGGTTCGAGACGATCAGCGGGATCTCGCAGTCGAGCTCGCCGGCGCGGTGGCGCAGCAAGAGGTCCCACAGGCAGTGGTCGTACTTCGAGACGAAGATCGCGACGCGCTTGCGCACGCCCTCCCACGCGATCTGCCAAGTCATGCCGAAGCGGCCCGCGACCTCGCCGAGCGCGCGCTCGAGCGTGCCGCGGTCGGTGACCAGCTCGGCGGTGTCGAAGCGGATGCGCTGGAAGAATTTTTTCGCGATGGGGTCGGTGTGTTGGTCGGAGTCCAGAATGTTCGCGCCGTGGCCGTGCAGGATTTGTGCGAGAGCGGCGACGATGCCGCGGCGGTCGGGACAGGTAACCAGAATCGTGGCGGTCGACGGAGCGGCGGCGGGCATGGGCGGCGCAATGTAGGGAAGTGGTGCCTGTGCGCCTCGGTGCGGTGCTTTCGAGCGGGTTGCGGGACGGTGGCTCGCAGTGCTCGTTGCGGGATCCGCGGCCGCGGCGGGGCCGGGGGCGGCGGCGCCTCGTGGCTCACTCGGGCCTTTGGAGGGAATCGGCGTTCGCTGCGGCGCGTGTGTTGTCTGAAGCCGCGCATTCTCAGGGGCCCTCGCTCCGCTTTTACCTCGGCGCCGCCGCCCCCGGCCCCGCCGCG
>DASTOI010000314.1:0-5512 GCA_035762585.1 Myxococcota bacterium | reverse complement strand
AGAGGAGGTCGGCGCGCCGCTGCGCGTCGGGCGCGGCGCCGGCCAAATTGCCCTGCGTGGCGGCGATCAGGCCGAGATTGTCCGTGGGCGTCGCGACGATCAGCCGTAACAGGTTGCTCTCGCGACCGGCGATGAAGTCGGCGAGCGTCCGCGCCGGATTCTTCACGCCGACCAGCGTGTGCAGGTTCGGCCCTTCGACGTCGGTATCGATCGCGATCACGCGGTAGCCCGCGCGCGCGAGCGCGATCGCGAGGTTCGCCGAGAGGAAGGTCTTGCCGACGCCGCCCTTGCCGCCGCCGACGGCGACGAGCCGCGGGCGCGGAGCGTCCGAGCTGCTCTGGGTCGCGTCCGTCGCGGCGTTGCGTCTCGTCATTCGACGAGCTCGGTGTTCCAGTAGGAGGCGTCGACGACGGACAGGAACGGCCGCCATTCCTTGTACCGCACGCTCGAGAACATCAGGTTCATCAGCGGCGTCCAGCGCGGGCGCTCCGGCCGCTTCTTGAGCTTCATGCTCGCCTGCTTCGGCGTGCGCCCGCCTTTCAGGCGATTGCAGTCGATGCAGCTCGTCACGACGTTCTCCCACGTGCTCTTGCCGCCGAGCGCGCGCGGCACCACGTGGTCGAGGTTCAGCTCGGCGCGCTTCGGTTTCGTGCCGCAGTACTGGCACTGGAAATCGTCGCGGGCCATCAGGTTGATGCGGCTGAAGCGGACGTGCCGGCGCGGCAGCCGGTCGAACGCGACCAGCACGATCACGCGCGGGATGCGAATGCGGCCGTGTGGCGTGCCGATCGACTCCTCGTTGCGCGCGACGGCGAGCTGGCTCCAGCTGTCGAAATCGAACGTCTTGTATTGCTCGTCGATGACGCGCGCGATGCCCTGATAGACGAGCGTGAAAGCACGCCGCGCCGACGTCACATGGATCGGCAAATACGAGCGATTGAGGACGAGGACGCTCGAGCTCAGCACGGTCGGCCAACTCTAAGGGAAGGCATAGGCCGAGGCCATCAGGCGAGCGGCGCTGCGCCGCGCAGAGCGGTGAGCGCGCTCACGACGAGCGCGTCGTCGCCGGCGAGCAGCGTGCGCACGTCGAGAAGCACGCGCCCATCGTGGACGCGCGCGAGAACCGCTGGGGATGCCGCGCGAAGTGCGGCCGAGAGCTGTGACGCGCTCCGCGCGCCGTCCAGCGCGACCGCGAATGACGGCAGCGTGAAGCCCGGCAGTGAGCCCCCGCCGACCGGCGCCTCGCTGCGCTCGGGCGTCGCGCGCAAGCCGTGCGCCGCCGCTGCGGCCCCTACCTGCGTCGCCAGCGAGCGAGCGCGCGCCTCGAGCTCTGCCTCGCTCGCGAGGAGCATGCGCAGCGTCGGGATCTCGTCGTGGCGCTCGTCGAGCAGCGCGGTCGCGAGCCAATCGAGCGCGGCGAGCGTGAGCTTGTCGACGCGCAGCGCGCGCGCGAGCGGGTTCTTCCGCATCGCCGCGATCGCATCGCGCGTGCCGAGCGCGAGGCCGGCCTGCGGCCCGCCCAGCAGCTTGTCCCCGGAGAAGCAGACGACGTCTGCGCCGCTCGCGAGCCGCGCGGGAGCGAACGAATCCGCGGGGAAGCCGCGCGCCCGAAGATCGACCAGCGTTCCGCTCCCGAGATCGTCGACCACTGGGACAGCGTGCCTCTTCCCGATCGCAACCAGGTCCTCGAGCGCCACCTCGGCCACGAAGCCGCGCTGCTCGAAGTTCGAGCGGTGCACTTTCAGCAAGAGGCCGGTCGCGGGAGTGATCGCGGACTCGTAGTCGCGGGCGTGCGTGCGGTTGGTCGTGCCGACCTCGACCAGCTTCACGCCGGCGCGCGCGAGGATGTCCGGCACGCGAAACGATCCGCCGATCTCGACCAGCTCGCCGCGCGAGACGACGACCTCGCGGCCGCGCGCGAAGGTGTCGAGCACGAGCAGCACCGCGGCGGCGCAGTTGTTCGTGACGGCAGCAGCTTGCGCGCCTGACAGCAGCCGGAGCTTGGTCTCGAGCCCCGCGAGGCGTTCGCCGCGCTCGCCGCTCCCGAGGTCGAGCTCGAGATCGGAGTAGTGAGCCGCCGCCGCACGAACCGCATCCGCTGCGGCGTCTCCGAGCACGGAGCGCCCGAGGTTCGTGTGCAGCACGACGCCAGTCGCGTTCACGACGCGCGCGGGCCGCGCGCCGGCGAGCCGCCGGGCTGCGCGCATCGCCTGCTCGGCGATGTCGCCTTCGGCTTCGCGCGACTCCGCGCGGGTGCGCGCCCGCTCCACCGCAGCCCGCGCCGCCTCGGCGAGCGCCCAGCGCGGGATCGTTGCGCCTGGACCCGCTTCGAGCTCGCGGATCAGACGGTCGATCGAAGGCAACCGGCGTCGCGGATCCTGCTCAGGTGCTGCCGCTTCTCTTCCGATGCGTGATCCGTTCTTGACCGGCGGGATGCGATCCATGATGCTCCCCAAGTCATTTTTGGTCGGCCAGAACGGACTCGTCCCCGACAGGCGGCCCTCGGAAACGGCAGAGTGCCGGAGGGTGCCCGACAAAACGGGACGAGGTCCAGGGCGAAGCGAAGCGTTGGACGTGAGGCGGGAACCCGCGGAGCGCCGAGCTCGCCCTAGGCCGTTTAGAAACGAACGAAACCCTGAAATGCCCAATCGATTCGATCGAATCGGCATCGGCCAGCAGCTCGGGAGGCTCTTGCGAGATGCCGTCCGGCGGAGCGAACCCGAGTCGGGAGTCGCCGCCCCCGTCTGATCCCGCCCCGCCCCCATCCTCAGGTGGGGGCGGTCTCGCTGACAAAGCTCGAGCTCGGCCCACAGCGCGGGAGGCGCGTTCGTGAGCGAGTTCGCACAAGCGATCGCCCTCGTCTCCTGCCCATTGAGACGAGGATGCAAAACGAAATTCTGATCAATGCGACGCCGGGCGAGACCCGCGTCGCCGTGCTCGAAAAGAAGCAGTTCTTCGAGTTCCACCTGGAGCGCGCCCGCAGCAAGTCCGTGACGGGCAGCGTGGTGAAGGGCCGGGTGATGCGAGTGCTGCCCGGCATGCAGGCCGCCTTCGTCGACATCGGCCTCGAGAAGGCGGCGTTCCTCTACGCAGGCGACTACGTCGAGGACATCGAAGAGCTCGACGAGGACGGCGGGGGGCGCAGCCGCGGGCGGCGCAATCGCAACGCCCCGTCGATCGAGACGCTGGTCCGCGAGGGCCAGGAGATCGTGGTGCAGATCGCCAAGGAGCCGATCGGCTCGAAGGGCGCGCGCATCACTTCGCACATCTCGATCGCGGGCCGGCACCTCGTGCTGACGCCGTGGGCGCAGAGGGTCGGCGTCTCGCGCAAGATCGATTCCGACCGGGAGCGCCGCCGGCTGCGGGACATCGTCCAGCGCGTGAAGCCCGCGGACCTGGGATTCATCATCCGCACGGCGGGTGAGGGGACGCGCGACGCCGATCTCGAAGCCGACGTGCGGTACCTGACGACCGTCTGGGACGACATCCAGATCCGGAAGGACCAGGTGCGCGCGCCGGCCGTCCTCTACAGCGAGCCGGACCTCGCGCTGCGCGTGATCCGCGACTTCGCGAACGCAGACACAAAGCGCATCGTGATCGATTCCCCGAGCGTTCACGCGGAGATGCAAGGCTTCGTCGACCGCTTCGTCGCGGACCCGAAGCCGCGCATCGAGCTCTACCAGGGCGCGCTCCCCATCTTCGACGAGTTCGGCATCGAGGAGCAGATCGACGCCAACCTGGGGCGCAAAGTCTGGCTCAAGTCGGGCGGCTACCTGATCGTCGATCAGAGCGAGGCGCTCACCGCGATCGACGTGAACACCGGCCGCTTCGTCGGCAAGCGCGACCTCGAGGAAACGGTGCTGCGGACCAACCTCGAAGCCGTCCGCGAGATCGTGAACCAGCTCCGCTTCCGGAACATCGGCGGGCTGATCATCCTCGACCTGATCGACATGGAGAGCGCGGAGAACCGTGAGAAGGTCTACCGCGCGCTCCAGCAAGAGCTGCGCCAGGACAAGGCGAAGACCAACATTCTGAAGATCTCCGAGCTCGGGCTCGTGGAGATGACCCGCAAGCGCACGCGCGAGAACCTGGTCCAGATGCTGTGCGAGCCGTGCGCCTACTGCGAGGGCAAGGGCTACGTGCTGACGCCCGAGAGCGTCGCGCACAAGGTGCTGCGTGAGATCAAGAAGGATCTGCCCCGCTTTGGCGGCCGGCGCGTGATCGTGACGGTGCACCGCTCGGTCGCCGAGCAGCTGATGACGCACGAGCGGGTGAGCCTCCAGGCGCTGGAGCGCGAGCTCGGCCGCGAGATCGAGATCCGCGCGCGGGTCGAGCTGCACCAGGAGCAGTTCGAGATCGCGTCGGCCGGCGAGGGCGAGCCGGTCAGCTTGCCGCTGCCCTGGCTCGCGGACCGAAAGAGCGAGCGGCAGCAGAAGGAGGCCGTCCGAGCGTCGGAAGTCGCTATCGGGGCAGTCGCTGCGCAGGGTGGCGATGGCGCCGCGCCGGAGCGCCCGCGCGGCGATTACCTCGCGATGTCGTTGCTCGACGACGAGGAGGACGCCGCCGCACCCGCGGCCGACTCGAACGGCGATTCGACGCCGGCCGAACCCGCGCAGCTGGTTGACGCAGAAAGCGAATCTCCGATACTGCCGCGCCTTCGAGAGCAGCAGGAAGAGGGCGTGTGATGTACGCGGTCGTGAAGACGGGCGGGCTCCAGGTGCGCGTGACCCCGGGCAAAGCAGTTCGCGTCGGCAAGCTGGCCGGCGAAGTGGGAGCGGCCATCGAGTTCGACCAGGTGCTGCTCGTCGGCGGCGAGGGCGATGCGAAGGTCGGTACGCCGCTCCTCGCGGGCGCCAAGGTGCTCGGCACGATCAAGTCGCACGGGCGCGGCGAGAAGATCACGATCTTCAAGAGCAAGCGGCGCAAGAACTACCGGCGCAAGCAAGGCCACCGCCAGGACTACACCGAAGTCCAGGTGACCGAGATCCGCGCGTAAGAGAGAAGAAGATCAACGATGGCCCATAAGAAGGGACAGGGATCCTCGCGCAACGGACGCGACAGCCACGGCCAACGCCGCGGCGTGAAGCGTTACGCGGGCGAGACCGTGAAGGCCGGCAACATCCTCGTTCGCCAGGTCGGCACCAACATCCACGCCGGCCGGAACGTCGGCGTCGGCCGCGATTTCACGCTGTTCGCGCTCGTCGACGGAGTCGTCAGCTACGGGCCGTCGAAAGGCAGGCTCGTCGCGAAGGTCGAGCCGGCGGCATAAGGAGTCAGGGGAGCGCCCGCGCTGAGCTGCTGGGTTCTCTCCAGCGGAAAAGCGCGCCATGAACCAAGAGGGCGATCCCTTCATCGACGAGGCCGTCGTCAGCGTGCGCGCGGGCGATGGCGGAAACGGCTCCGTCGCGTTTCGCCGTGAGAAGTACGTGCCGCGCGGCGGTCCGTCCGGTGGCGATGGAGGCCGCGGCGGCGACGTCGTTCTCGTCGCCAGTCGGCATCACAACACGCTCCT
>DASTOI010000313.1:0-5300 GCA_035762585.1 Myxococcota bacterium | reverse complement strand
CGACACGAGCTTGAGCACGGCGAGCGAGTCGAGCACGCCGCTCGAGATCAGTCCGGTCGAGGACGTGAGCTCCGAGGCGTCCTCTCCCGGCAGGAACTCCGCGAGAATGAAGTCCTTCACGCGCGCGCTGATTGCAGGGTCAACCGACATCGGAATCTCTCTCCTGGTGACTGACTCGCCGAGCACCGCGGAGTCCGGGGCGAACGATCGCCGCTTCCGGACGTTTATCGACGGCCGTTTCTGTCGCTTGAGGCGTTCATCGGACGCAAGAGGCGCCGTAAGTGACGCGCGTTGCGGTGACGCGCGGCGCGCCACGATCTATGGTGCGCGCCGCCCGCGACAGGTGATGCGGTTTTGCGATCCCGACTCGGGACCAAGGTGCCCGCACTGACTGAAGAGCCGTCCCAATCGCGTGACCCCGCACCCGCCCCTTCCGCGCGCCGAGCCGCAAGCGAGCTTCCGGCGATCGAGCTGCTGGGAATGCGCCTCGCACGAATCCGCCCGGCGGCGGTGGTCGATCACGTGTTCGCAAGCCTCGCCGCGGCGCGCGGCGGCTGGATCATCACAGCGAACCTCGACTTCCTGAGACGCTTTGCGCTCGATCCCGAGATGCGGGCGCTCTACGACCGCGCAGACCTCCGCGTCGCGGACGGAATGCCGCTGATCTGGGCGTCCTGGCTCCAGGGCGACGCGCTCCCCGAGCGCGTGCCGGGCTCCGCGCTGATCTGGACGCTCGCGGGGCGCGCAGCCGAGAGCGGGCGTTCCCTCTACCTGCTCGGCGGCGATCGGGGAACCGCCCTCGGCGCCAAGCACGAGCTGCTGCGCCGTTGGCCCGCGCTGCGAATCGTCGGAACGTCGGAGCCGCGCGTGAGCTCGCCGCCGACGCCCGACGAGATCGCGAAGCTGCGCGCCGAGGTCACCGCGGCTGCGCCGGATCTGCTGCTCGTCGGCTTCGGATCGCCCAAGCAGGAGCAGGCGATCGCAGCGCTGCGCAGCGAGCTCCCGGGCGCGTGGATGGTCGGCGTCGGCATCAGCTTCAGCTTCATTGCCGGCCGGCTGAAGCGGGCGCCTCGGTGGGTCCAGGCGCTCGGGCTCGAGTGGGTTCATCGGCTCTGGCAGGAGCCAGGCCGGCTGGCGCGCCGCTACCTGATCGACGACGTCCCGTTCGCTTTCCGTCTCTTGGGTCATGCGTTGCGCGTGCGTTACCGGCGCATGACGACGGGCGCTCGCTCCTGAACCACCCGCCGCCGGCCACGCAGTAGAAATCCGACGGATTCCCCGACACTCGCGCCGATACCCGGCCCACCCAATGCAATCAGGTGCCGCCAGGAGTAGACGTTGGATTCGATGATGACGCTTCCCTCGGACCAGGACGCATCCGGCCGGACGCTGGGCGACGAAGAGATCGCGGCGCTCGCTGCGGTGATTCGCAGCGGCGTGCTCACCAGCACCAAGGGTGCGGCCGTAAAGCAGCTCGAGCGCAAGTTCGCGGCAATGCTCGGCGTGCGCTTCGCGTACGCGTGCAGCTCCGGGACCGCGGCGATCCACACCGCGATCGCGGCGCTCGATCTCGAGCCGGGCGACGAGGTGATCACGACCTCGGTGACGGACATGGGCGCGCTGACGCCGATCCTCTACCAGGGCGCGATCCCGGTGTTCGCGGACGTCGACCCGCTGACGTTCAACGTCACGGCCGAGTCGATCAAGGCGGTCTTCTCCTCGCGCACGCGCGCGGTGATCGTGACGCACCTGTTCGGCAATCCGTGCGAGATGAGCGCGATCGAGCGCCTCGCGAGCGAGCGCGGCGTCCCCGTGATCGAGGACTGCGCGCAGGCGTTCCTCGCGAGCGACGGCGGCCGCGCGGTCGGCTCGATCGGGGCGATCGGCTGCTTCAGCATCCAGCAAGGCAAGCACATCACCGCCGGCGAAGGCGGCATCGTCGCGACGAACGACGAGGCGCTCGCGCGGCGCTGCTTCCTGTTCATCAACAAGGCGTGGGGCTACGGCGATCCGCAGCCCGATCACTACTTCGCCGCGCTCAACTACCGGATGAACGAGATCACCGGCGCCGTCGCGCTCGCGCAGCTGGACAAGCTCGCCGGCTCGGTCGCGTCGCGCCGACAGCGCGCGGCGGAGCTCTCCGAGCAGCTCGCCGGCGTTTCCGGCATCGCGCTGCCGCACGTCCACGCGGGCGCGGTGCACACGTTCTGGAAGTACTGCCTGCGGGTCGACCCGAAGCGCGTCGCCGGCGGCGCGTCGGGCCTCGGCGCGAAGCTGAAGGAGCGCGGGATCGCGTCGGCGCCCCGCTACATCCAGAAGCCCGCGTTCCAGTGCGCGGTGTTCCGCGACCAGCGCACGTTCGGCAACAGCCGCTGGCCGTTCACGCTCGCACGGCCGGAGGCGGTCGATTACTCGCCCGCGCGCTTCCCGGGCACGTTCGACACGCTCGAGCACATCCTCGTGCTGCCGTGGAACGAGCGCTACGAGTCGCGGCACGTCGCCTACATCGCGCAAGCGCTGCGCGACGGCGTCGCGGCGCTGTCCGGAGGTGCGCGATGAGTGCGAAGGTCCGCGTCGGAATCATCGGGGCGGGCGCAATCGCCCAGACGCACGCGGAGGCGCTGCGCGCCGCCGCGAATACGCAGCTCGTCGGCGTCGCGGACGTCGACGCGCGCGCCGCGCAGGCGTTCGCCGGGAAGTTCGGCGTCCCCGCCTTCGATCACCACGATCGCCTCGTCCGCGAAGCGCGCTGCGATCTCGCGATCCTCTGCACGCCGCCGTCGACGCACCTGCCGATCTCGCTCGATCTGCTTTCGGGAAAAGTCGCCGTGCTGTGCGAGAAGCCGCTCGCGCTCGATGTGCGCAGCGCCGAGACGATCCTGAACGCGGCCGAGAAGCACGGCGCCGCGTTCACGATGGCGTCGAAGTTCCGCTTCGTGCGCGACGTCGAGCGCGCGAGGCAGATGATCTCGGGCGGCGAGCTCGGCGAGATCGTGCTGCTCGAGAACGCCTTCACGTCGCGCGTGGACATGACGGCGCGCTGGAACTCCGACCCGCGCGTCAGCGGCGGCGGCGTGCTGATCGACAACGGCACCCACTCGGTCGACTTGATCCGCTTCCTGCTCGGCCCGATCGCCGAGGTCCAAGCGATCGAGGGGAAGCGCGTGCAGCCGCTCGCGGTGGAAGACAGCGCCGTGCTGTTCATCCGCGCCGAATCCGGCGCGACCGCGACGGTCGATCTCTCGTGGAGCATCAACAAGGAGCTCGACGACTTCATCGCGATCCACGGCTCGCGCGGCAGCGCGCGCGTTGGCTGGAAGCGCTCTCGCGCGAAGCTCGGCGGCGCCGCGAGCTGGAGCGACTTCGGCACCGGCTACGACAAGCTCGCGTGCTTCGTGCAGCAGCTCGACAACGTGACCGCCGCGCTCGCCGGCGGCGAGGCGATGCGCGTGTCGCCGCTCGATGCGCTGGCCTCGGTCCACGTCGTCGACGCGGCCTACCGCTCGATGCGCGCGAGCCAATGGGTGCGGGTCGACCGCGAGTCGCAATGAGCGACGCGTTCGTTCGGAGTCTGGTCCGGATCGCCGCGAGGTCGATCGTGACCGACAGCGAGTCGCAATGAGCGACGTGTTCGTTCACCCGACGGCGCTCGTCGAGGCGGGCGTCGTGCTCGGCCCCGGCACGCGCGTCTGGGATTCGTGCCACCTGCGCGCGCCGTCGAAGATCGGGCGCGACTGCATCATCGGCGAGAAGACCTACGTCGCGTACGGCGTCGAGATCGGCGATCGCGTCAAGCTGAACGCGTTCGTCTACGTGTGCACCGCGGTCACGCTCGAGCAGGGCGTGATGATCAGCGCCGGCACCGTCTTCACGAACGATCGCTTCCCGCGCGCGACGACGCCGGATCTCTCGGCGCTCGCGAGCAGCGAGCCTGACGAGAAGACGCTCGCGACGGTCGTGCGCGAAGGCGCGACGATCGGCGCGCGCTGCGTGATCGGCCCGGGCCTCGAGATCGGCCGTTTCGCGATGGTCGGCATGGGCGCAGTCGTCACGCGCAGCGTGCCGGCGTTCCATCTCGTCGTCGGCCACCCGGCGCGCACGATCGGCTTCGTCTGCCGCTGCGGCGAGCCGTTCGCGCGCTTTCGCGAAGGCGAGCCGCCCGCCGATCTCGACGGCAAGTGTGAACGGTGCGGGCGGCGTTACGAGGCGCTCGGCGGCGACGTGCGCGAGCTCGTGGACGCGGCCGCATGACGCGCGCGCAGCGCTGGGCCGTGATCGGCGGGGGCATGCTCGGCCTCACGATCGCGCGCCGCCTGCGCGAGGCGGGCCACGCGGTCACGCTGCTCGAGGCCGCGCCGCAGCTCGGCGGGCTCGCGTCGGCGTGGCGGCTCGGCGACGTCACGTGGGATCGCCACTACCACGTGACGCTGCTCTCGGACCTCCACACGCGCGGGATGCTGCGTGACCTCGGCCTCGAAGCGCAGATGCGCTGGACGACGACCGGCACCGGCTTCTTCGCCGGCGACGGCGTGCGCCCGCTGTCGAATGCGTTCGACTACCTGCGGCTGCCGCACCTGAACCTGTGGGAGAAGGCGCGGCTCGCGGCGACGATTCTCTACGCGGCGCGCGTGCGCGACTGGCCGCGCCTCGAGGAGATCCCGGTCGGCGACTGGCTAACGCGCCTCTCCGGACGCAGCACGTTCGAGCGGCTCTGGCTCCCGCTCTTGCGCGCGAAGCTGGGCGAGAGCTGGCGCGAGACCTCGGCGGCGTTCATCTGGGCGACGATCCAGCGGCTGTATGCCGCGCGCACGAGCGGGATCAAGCGCGAGATGCTCGGCTACGTCCCGGGCGGCTACGCGGCGATCGTCGCGCGCCATCGCGAGCTGCTGGAGAGCGCCGGCGTCGCGGTCCGCGTCGCGACCGCGGTGAAGACGATCGAGGCCGCCGGCGGCGGCGTGCGCGTCGCGTGCGCCGAGGCGCCCGCCGAGTCGTTCGATGCAGTCGTGTTGACCACCACGCCGCGCGTCGCGGCGCAGCTCTGCATCGGCCTCGCCGACGCCGAGCGCGCGGCGCTCGAGCGCGTCCGGCACCAGGGCATCGTTTGCGCGTCGCTGCTCTACCCCGAGCCGCTGTCGAATTATTATTTGACGTATCTGACCGACGCGAGCCTCCCGTTCACCGCGGTCGTCGAGATGTCCGCGTTCGTCGACCGCGCCGCGTTCGGCGGCCGCTCGCTGATCTATCTCCCGCGCTATGCGAGCGCCGGCGAGCCCGTGTTCGCGCAGAGCGACGCCGAGATC
>DASTOI010000312.1:0-7174 GCA_035762585.1 Myxococcota bacterium | reverse complement strand
GGCGATTCATCTCGGCACGGGCGTCGCGAAGATCGATGCGCGCAGCGACGGCCTGCTCGTCCGTTACGACGGCCCGAAGGCGCCGCCTCCGCGCAGCTTCGATCGCGTGCTGGTCGCGGTCGGCCGGCGCGCGAACGTCGAGGACCTCGGGCTCGACGCGCTCGGCGTGAAGCTCGCGCCGCAAGGCTTCATCGCGGTCGACGCGCAGCTGCGCACGAACCTCCCGCACGTGTTCGCGATCGGCGACGTCACCGGTCCGCCGCAGCTCGCCCACCGTGCGACCCATCAGGGCAAGGTCGCGGCGGAGGTGATCGCGGGACACAAGGCCGCATTCGAGCCGGCCGCGATCCCGTCGATCGCGTTCACCGATCCCGAGGTGGCGTGGGTCGGGCTCAGCGAAGAGCAGGCAGCGTCGGAGGGCGTCGCAGTGAAGAAGGGCGTCTTCCCGTGGACCGCGTCCGGCCGCGCGCTCGGTATGGGCCGCGGCGAGGGCACGACCAAGCTGCTGTTCGCCGCCGAGGGCGGACGCCTGTTAGGGGCCGGCATGGCCGGCGCACACGCCGGCGAGCTGATCGCCGAGGCGACGCTCGCGATCGAGCTGGGCGCCGACGCGCACGACCTCGGTCTGACAATCCACGCGCACCCGACGCTCTCGGAGACGGTCGCGTTCGCGGCGGAGGTCGCGGCCGGAACCGTCACCGACGTACTGCCGAGCGTCAGAACTCCAGCGAAACGCTCGTCGTGAGGCGCTGGCGCGTGATGCCCTTGTGCTCGGTGACCGGGCGCTCGTATGCCGCCGAGACCGTCAGGTGCTCGGCGAGCCGAGCGTGCAGGCCGAAGCCGATCGTCACGTAGTCGAGGCCGTCGACGCCGACCGCGCCGAGATTCGCGACGTCCGCTCCTTCGAAGCGGCCGTAGATCGACTCGACCGTCGCGATCGAGAGCGACGGCACGCCGAGCACGCTCTGGCCGAATGCCGAGAGCTCCACTTGCCGGGTGCCGTCCCCCGAATCGGTCCAGTGCATGCCCGAGAGCTGCACGAACGGCGTCAGCGCCGGCGTGACGGGAACGCCCGCGTAGAGGTGGTAGGTGAACGAGCTCGACTGCGAGTCGTCGAGCGCCCAGATCCCGCCGAGATCGCCTTGCAGCGCAATCGGGCCTGCGAGCGCTGCCGCGGAGACCGAAGGCATCAGCATGCCGTCGCCGCCGCCTTGGAACGAGTCGCTCGCTCCGCTGGGCGCCTCGTAGCGCAAGACCATCGAAACGATGCGGCCGGCGTCGCGGTCCTGATAGATCGCGTACTTCGCGCCGAACGCGAGATTCATCCAGCCCTTGGTGTGCTTCAGCAGCGGGTTCTCGGGCTGCTTCCGCATGTAGCCGTCCTTCGTCGCGATGATCGCGAGGCGGTCCGTGACCGCGATGCGGATCTGCGCAGAGGCGACGTGCGCTTCACCGCCCTCGAACGCCGAGCTCTCCGGAAACTGGTGCCACACGTAATAAGGATGGACGCCCGTCGTGATGAACGGGTCCTCGAACAGGTAGGGCTGCACGATCGGTTTCTCGAAGCCGTCGAAGCGGCCCGAGCGCTCGCACGTGAAGTCCGGGAACAGCTTCCCGCAGTCTCCGCGGCTGCCCGCGGACGCGGCGGGCGCACAGATCGTGAACGCGAGAGCCACGACGAGCCCAGCGCTGGATCGAGTCACGGAGGTCTCCTCTCGGAGTTATTGGGGCGGCGCAGGGCGTGATGGCAAGCGGCGTGCCGTGCGCAGCGCGCGTGCGCGCGCTCCTCGGGCTCGCCGGCGCGGAGCTCCGCCCCGCGCGCTCCCGCCGAGTGAGGCGAGTTGCGCTTCGCGCTGCGGGACGGGCGCCCGCCGGAGTGGGGCTGTCCGGGGCAGCGGACGGGCCTGCGCGTCGTGCGATGACCCAGCCCGCGACGGGCGGCGCGCGCGGGCGCGTCGATGCGCGTGGCATCGATCGTGCACCGCGGCCGGCCGCGCGAACAGGGAGGCAGTGCGTTGGCGACGGAGTCGATCGGGCGAGTCGAATACGACATGGCCGTGGTGCGCGGCTTCGCGCTCTCGGCGCTGCTGTGGGGCGTCGTCGGCATGGCGGTCGGCCTGCTCGCCGCCGCGCAGCTCGCGTGGCCGGAATGGAACTGGGGCCCCTACCTGCACTTCGGCCGCGTGCGGCCCGTGCACACCAACGCGGTGATCTTCGGCTTCACGCTCGGCGTCGTGTTCGCGGGCGTTTATTACGGAGTCCAGCGGCTGTGCCGCGTGCGCATGTTCTCGGACACGCTCTCGCGGCTGAACCTGTGGGGCTGGAACGCGATCATCGTCGCGGCGGCGCTCACGCTGCTCAGCGGCCACACCAGCGGCAAGGAGTACGCCGAGCTCGAGTGGCCGCTCGACGTCGCGATCGCGGTGGTGTGGGTGATCTTCGCGATCAACGTGTTCGGCACGCTCTGGCGGCGCCGCGAGCAGCAGCTCTATTCCGCGATCTGGTTCTGGATCGCGACGATCCTGACGATCGCGATGCTTCACCTCGCCAACAGCGCGGCGCTGCCCGTCTCTTGGCTGAAGTCGTACTCCGCCTACGCGGGCGTGTACGACGCGAACATCCAGTGGTGGTACGGGCACAATGCGGTGGGGTTCCTCCTAACAACCCCGATCCTCGGCCTGATGTACTACTTCCTGCCCAAGCAAGCCGAGCGGCCGATCTACTCGCATCGGCTCTCGATCCTGCACTTCTGGTCGCTGATCTTCATCTACATCTGGGCCGGCCCGCACCACCTGATCTACTCGCCGCTGCCCGACTGGGCGCAGACGTTCGGCGCCGCGTTCTCGATCGCGCTGATCTTCCCGTCTTGGGGCGGCATGCTGAACGGCCTGCTCACGCTGAAGGGCGCGTGGCACAAGGTGCGCACGGACCCGCTGCTGAAGATGTTCATCGCCGGCCTGACCTTCTACGGGATGAGCACGTTCGAAGGCCCGATGATGTCGATCAAGTCGGTGAACGCGCTCTCGCACTTCACCAACTGGACGATCGGCCACGTGCATTCCGGCGCGCTCGGCTGGGTCGGCATGACCTGCTTCGCGACGCTCTACTACCTAATTCCTCGGCTCTGGCACACGCGCCTCTACAGCCTGCGCCTCGCAGAGGCGCACTTCTGGGCCGCGACGCTCGGGATCCTGCTCTACGTGACGCCGATGTGGGTCTCCGGCGTGACGCAGGGCCTGATGTGGCGCGCGACGAACCCCGACGGAAGCCTCGCCTACACGTTCATCGAGACCGTCGCCGCGATCCGCATCTACGACGTGCTGCGCTTCTTCGGCGGCGCCGTGTTCTTCGCCGGCGTCGTGCTGATGGTGGTGAACCTCTTGCAGACGATTCGGCACGGCTCGGCGGCGATCCCCGCCGAGCCCGAGCCGCCGCTCGCGCCGGCCGTCGCGGTCGCAGCAGGAGGGCGCTAGCCGTGGCGGACGGACGACATCGCGCGCTCGAGAGCCGCAGCCTGCGCTTCACGTTGTTCACGCTCGGCGCGGTGCTGGTCGGCGGGATCGTGCTGCTGATTCCGCCGGCGTTCCTGCAAGGCACGATGCCGCCGCTCGCGGGCCAGCGCCCCTACTCGGCGCTCGAGCAAGAAGGCCGCGACATCTACGTGCGCGAGGGCTGCAACGTCTGCCACAGCCAGCAGGTGCGGCCCTTCAAGACCGAGACGGATCGTTACGGTCATTATTCCGTCGCGGGCGAAGGCGTCTACGACCGCCCGTTCTTGTGGGGCTCGCGCCGGACCGGCCCCGACCTCGCGCGCGTCGGCGGCAAGTACCCCGACTCGTGGCACTGGATTCATCTCGAAGATCCGCGCCGCATCGAGCCGCGCAGCAACATGCCGGCCTTCGCATTCCTCACGAAGACGCCGCTCGACACGAGCCTCTCGTCGAAGAAGCTCGCGACGCTGCGCACGCTCGGCGCGCCCTACGGCGAAGAGGAGGTGAACGACGCCGCGAGTCACGCGCTCGCGGACGCGAAGGCGATCGCCGCCTCGCTGCGCGCAGACGGCATCGCGCTCGACGAGACGCAGGCGCGCAGCGAGGCGATCGCGGTGATCGCTTACCTGCAGTCACTCGGGCACGCGATCGCCGCGCAGCCGCTCGACACCGCGAAGTTGGAGGACCGCTGATGGAGACGACGGCCGAGTGGGTGTGGATCTACAAGCTCGGGCGCGAGGCGCTGCTGTTCGCTGCGCTCGCCGGCATCGCCCTCCACCTCTACTGCGGAAAGAACCGCGAGCGGCTCGAAGCGCCCGCGCGCCGGATGCTCGAGGAGGATGAGTCGTGAACGGCGAGGCACACGTCGCTCCGGAGCGGCCACGCGCCGACGCCGCGGCGCGCGACGGCATCGGCGAGGAGAACCACCCGATCCCGCTCTGGTTCAACCTCGGCTTCTACGGATTGATCGGCGTCGGCCTGATCTACATCGCTCATTATGGATTCCTGTCGGGCTGGTCGCAGCGCGCGCAGTACGAGGCGGAGGTCGCGGCTGCCGACGCGCGCTACGCGGCGGTGCTCGCGGCGAATCGCCCGAGCGCAAATCCGTATCACGGCGACGCGAGCGCGATCGCGAAGGGCGCCGAGACCTGGAACACGATCTGCGTCGCGTGTCACTTGCCCGAAGGCACGGGTCTGGTCGGCCCGAGCCTCGTCGACCCGTACTGGAAGTACGGCCACAGCGACGCCGAGCTGTTCCAAACCGTCTCGGACGGCCGCCCGCTCGGCATGCCGCCTTGGGGCGCGCAGCTCGGCGCCGAGAAGATCTGGCAGGTGCTCGCCTATCTGGAGACGCTGCCGAAGCACGCGGAGCCGGGCATCGGCTCGCCCGAGTTCGAAGCGGCTCGCGCGGCTGCGCCGGCGGCGCCGCCGGAAGAGACCGAACGCGAGGACGCCGAGGAGAGTTAGGTGCTGAACGCCCGCCCCATCGACGGGCGCCATCGCCGGCTTCGCCACGCCGCGAACGCCGTCCTCGTCGCGATTCTTTGCGGCATTCCGTGGATCCGCATCGCGGGCGAGCCGCTCGTGCTGCTCGACGTGCCCGCGCGCAAGTTCCACGTCTTCGGGCTCGTGATCTTTCCGCAAGAGCTCTACTTCCTGTGGCTGATCCTGATCTCGCTCGGGATGGCGCTGTTCTTCTTCACGGCCGTCGCGGGGCGGCTCTGGTGCGGCTGGGCCTGCCCGCAGACGGTCTTCACGGACCTGTTCGCGCAGCTCGCGCGTTGGATCGAGGGCTGGCGTGGCTCGAAGCGGCCGCCGTCCGTCGCGCGCTGGCGGCGCGTGCTGCTCCACGTGTCATGGATCGCGCTCTCCGCGGCGCTCGCGTTCCACCTGGTCGCGTACTTCGCGTCGCCGTACACGCTGATTGCGCGCGCGCGCGCCGGCCAGCTCGCCGGCGCGAGCGCGGCGTTCCTCGTCGTGCTCACCGCGCTCGCGTACGCGGACTTCGCGTTCGTGCGCCAAACCTTCTGCAAGTACCTCTGCCCCTACGCGCGCTTCCAGGGCGTGCTGTTCGATCGAGACACGCTCGTGATCGGCTACGACACGAAGCGCGGCGAGCCACGCGGCAAGCGGGGGACGACGACCGGCGATTGCGTCGACTGCCGGCTGTGCGTGCAGGTTTGTCCGAGCGGAATCGACATCCGCAACGGCCTCCAGCTCGAATGCATTGCCTGCACGCAGTGCATCGACGCGTGCGACGGCGTGATGGGCCGGCTCGGGCGCAAGCGCGGGCTGATCGCGTACCGCGCGCTCTCCGCGCTCGAGGCCGGCCGAGCGCCTCGGCTCGCGCGGCCGCGCGTCGTGGTCTACGCCGTGCTGCTCGTCGCCGCCGGCGCGGCCTTCACGGCGGCGCTCTCGCGGCGCGTGCCGATGGACCTCGTCGTCGAGCACAACCGCGAGGCGCTCTACACGCGCGCCGCCGACGGACGCGTCGGCAACTCGTTCACGCTCCACATCGAGAACCGCGCCCGCGCTCCGGAGAGCTTCCGCGTGCGCCTCGAGAGCGAGCCGCGCGGATTCGAGCTGGTCGCGGGCCTCAATCCCATTCCGGTGGCGGCGACGAGCGTCGCCGACGCGCGCGTGTTCGTGATGGCGCCGCTGCGCGCGGGCGAAGCGGAGCTCCGCTTCGTGCTGGAGTCGTCGCTGCGTCCGGGCGAGCGCGTCGCGCGCGAGACGCGCTTCATCGCGCCGGCGGGAGGCGCGACCCGTGGCCGCTAGCAGACCGACCCAGGATGCGCGAACACCGCACGCCGAGGCGCGGCGCTGCTCGGAGGCCACGGTTCGACTTCGCTCGCCTTCGGCTCGCTGCGCGCGGCGCTACGCGCCGCTTGCCAACTCACCCCTCGCGGCGCCCGGGCCGCGCGCACGCGTCGCGAGCGCGATCGCGGAGACCGGCTTTCTGCTCGAGGGCCTGCGCTGCGCGGGCTGCGTGCGCAAGACCGAGGAGGCGCTGCGGCGGCAAGCGGGCGTCGAGAGCGCCGTCATCGATTACGCCGACCATCGGGCGCTCGTGCGCTTCGATCCGCGCGCGACGAGCGTGCGCGCGCTCGGCGCCGCGGTCGAGGCGCTCGGTTATCAGGCGATCCCGTACGACCCGGAGACGCTGGATCGTCCAGAGCGAACACAGGCGCGCGCGGCGCTCGCGCGGCTCTTGGTCGCGGGCTTTCTCGCGATGAACGTGATGTGGCTCGCGATCGCGCTCTACATCGGAACTTATCAGGGGATGGACGCCGAGACGCAGCGCATGCTGCGCTGGCTCGCGACCGCGCTGTCCCTGCCGGCCGTCGCGTGGTGCGGCCTGCCGTTCTTCCGCGGCGCCTGGCGCGGCCTCGCGCGCCGCGAGCTTTCGATGGATCTGCCGGTCTCGCTGGCGATCGCGACCGCGTTCGTGACGAACGTCGCCGGCAACGCGCTCGGGCGCGTGCACCTGTTCGTCGACTCCGCGGCGTGGATCGTGTTCCTGCTGCTGCTCGGCCGAACGCTCGAGCGCGGCGCGAGCTCGCGCGCGGCGGGCGCCGTCGAGCGGCTGCGCAATCTCGCGCCG
Organism: Myxococcota bacterium; assembly: GCA_035762585.1. Taxonomy (GTDB): domain Bacteria; phylum Myxococcota_A; class UBA9160; order UBA9160; family UBA6930; genus VGRF01. Next base: position 79 of record DASTOI010000312.1, on the reverse strand, counting down.
CGCGAGGCGCTGCGGCGGCGAGGCGACGCGCTCGCGCGCGTCGCCGTCGCGGAGCTCGAGGTCGGCGACGAGCTCGTGA
>DASTOI010000311.1:0-4149 GCA_035762585.1 Myxococcota bacterium | reverse complement strand
CGAGGAGTCGCGCAATCCCGAACGCGACATGAAGATCGGAATCCTCGGCTCGCTCGCGATCTGCACGGTGCTCTATCTGATCGTTTCCGGAATCTTGACCGGCATGGTGCCGGTCGATCAGATCGACAAGACGGAGCCCGTGGCGAGCGCGTTCCGCAACGTCGGGCTGGGCTTCACCGCGAACGTGATCCGCGTGAGCGTGCTGATCGGGCTGCCCAGCGTGCTGATCGTGATGTTGTTGGGGCAGTCGCGCGTGTTCTTCGCGATGTCGCGCGACGGCCTGCTGCCGCCGTTCTTCAGCCGCGTGCATCCTCGCTTCGGGACGCCGTACCTCTCTTCGCTGCTCGTGGGCGCAGTGGTCGCGCCGCTCGCGGGCTTCGGGACGCTCGGCACCCTGGTCGAGCTCGTGAACATCGGGACGTTGTTCGCGTTCGTGATCGTGTCGATCGGCGTGATGGTGCTGCGCGTCCGAGAGCCGGAGCGGCCGCGGCCGTTCCGCTGCCCGGCCGTCTTCGTGGTCGCGCCGATCGCCGTGGTCTCGTGCCTGTTCATGATGCGGGCATTGCCGGTGGTCACGTGGCAGCGCTTCGGCATCTGGCTCGCGGCGGGTCTCCTCTTCTACGCCGTCTACAGCGTCCGTCACAGCCGCGTCCAGCGAGCCGCGGCGGCGGAGTGAGCGCGAAGTGCCGGCGAGCGGTGGACTCACGTTCTCCGGCGCGCTCGCGCGGATCGCGGCCGCGATCGCGCTCGTGCTCGCCACGTTCAACCCGACGCCGTGGAGCTACGTGCGCTGGGCGTTCGACGACGTCTCGAGCTTCGGGCCGGAGAAGCTGCTGGTCGGATTGTTATTGGTCGGCGCGTGGGTGCTCTACGTGCGCGCCGCGCTGCTCTCGATCGGCTTCGTCGGCGCCGCGCTGATCGCCGGCGTGATCGCGGCGCTCGTCTGGCTCGCGGTCGACCACGGCTTGCTCGATCCCGGGAACACGAGCGCGCTGATCTGGATCGCGCTCTTCAGCCTCGGCCTGATCCTCGGCATCGGCCTCTCCTGGTCCCACCTCCGCCGCCGCCTGACCGGCCAGGTCGACATCGAGGACGACGGCGCACCGTAAGTCACCACGGGGACGTTCATACTTGCCGGTGACATGAGGGACACTGCTGGCGCCGCATCGCGCCGCTGGCTGCGAAGAGTGTCCCTCATGTCACCGCTAGGTATGAACGTCCCCGGCTTGGTGACTTGCGGCAGGCGAGCTCAGTGGTCGACGTGGGGCTCGCGGAGGGCGGCGGCGAGCCATTTGGCGACGGCGGGGTGCGCGAGCATCGCGTCGCAGTAGGCCTTGGCGTTCGGGTCGAGCGGGACGCCGTAGCTGAGGAAGCGGAACACGACCGGCGCGTAGAAGCAGTCGGCGGCGGAGAAGGCGCCGAACAAGTAGGGACCGCCGGCGCCGTGGCGCGTGCGGCAATCGCGCCAGATCTCCTGGATGCGCGCCGCGTCGGCGAGCGCTTCGGGCGTGTGTCCTTTGCCCGGCGCGTTCGCCTGCAGGTCCATCGGCAGGTTTCCGCGCAGGGCGGCGAAGCCCGAGTGCATCTCCGCGACGACCGAGCGCGCCACCGCGCGCGCCGCGGGATCGCTCGGCCACAGCTTCGCCGCCGGAAGCTTCTCATCGAGATACTCGACGATCGCGAGTGAGTCCCAGATGCCGAGCGCGCCGTCGATCAGGAACGGCACCTTGCCGCTCGGCGAGTAGCGCTTGATCTGCTCGCGCCAGTCGGGATCGCCGAACGAGATCAGGATCTCCTCGTACGGCGCGCCGGCGTGCTCGAGCGCGAGCCAAGGGCGCATCGACCACGACGAGAAGTTCTTCGACCCGATCACGAGCTTCAGCTGCGCCATCGCACCCCCTGTCGCGTTCCGACTTCTCAGGCGCGCGACGCGGCCGTCATCGCCGCGAGTCCTTCCTCGACCGTAATCACCGGCTCGTAGCCGAGCTCGGACTTCGCCTTGTCGCCCTTCAGCACGCAGTCGCGCGACATCACCAGCGCGGCGTGACGCGTGAGCGGAGGATCGCTGCGCAGCCGCAGCGCGCGCCATACCAGCTCGCAGGCGAACCCCGCCGCGTCGGCGACGCGCGACGGAAGGCTGGCGTTCGGCAGCGTCAGCCCGCGCGACGCCGCCATCCCCTCGATCATCGTGCGCAGCGTGCGCGTCCCGTCGTCGAGGATGAAGTACGCCTCGCCGGGGCGGCCCTCCGTCAGCGCGAGCTCGATCGCGCGCGAGAGGTTCGCGATGTGCGTCGTCGACGTGACCGCGCGGCCGTGATCGATCCACATCCAGCGCCCCGCGCGCGCCATCGCCTCGATCGTCGGGAGCAGCGTCGTGTCACCGGGGCCCCAGATGAAGCGCGGCCGCAGCACGATCGTCTCGAACACGGCCGGCACGTTCGCCGCGCGCACGCGCTGCTCGGCCTGCGCCTTCGTCGCGCAGTACGGATACTTCGACTTCGGCGCGAGCGGGTAGCTCTCATCGACGCCGCGCAGCGGCTGGCCGTGGACGAGCGCGGCCTCGCTGCCGATGTGCACGAAGCGCCGAACCCCCGCGCTGCGCGCGGCGTCGAGCACGGCCTGCGTGCCGAGCACGTTGCCCTTGTACCAAGCGTCGCGCGGGCCCCAGGCCTCGACGAAGGCCGCGCAGTGGACGACCGCCTCCGCGCCGGCGAGATGGCTCGCGCGCACGTTCGCGAGGTCGCAGCGGATCGGCGTCGCGCCGGTCGCGCGGATCGCGCCGTCGCTGCGCTTCGAGCGCGACATCGCGGTGACCGTGTGGCCGCGCTCGCGGAGCCAGCTCGCGGCGGCGCCGCCGACGAAGCCCGACGCGCCCGTGATGAAGACCTGCATGCGCTCTCCTCGCGGCGGCCGCCGCTGCGCTCCGTCCTGCTCTGCGGAGAGCCATCCTACCTCGACCGGCGCCGCGAGCGACGCGAGTCGTTCTCAGATTCGCGTCACGTGCACCGGCGGGCGCCGGTCCTTCCACGGCGCCGCGGCCTCGAGCTCGGCGGCCAGGCGAATCAAGCGCGCGTCCTCGCCCATCGGCGCGATGAAGTGCATGCCGAGCGGCATCGGCCCGTCCGGACCGTCGAGCTGCGCAAGTGGCAGCGAGATCGCGGGGACGCCCGTGAAGTTGCACAGCGGTGTGTGGGGGACGATCTGCGTGACCCCGTTGAACCACGCGTCGAGCGTCAAATCCGTCTGCATCAGCGTCGCGCGGCTGCCGACTTCGGGCGTCGGTCGCGCGACGGTCGGCGTCAGCAGCACGTCGCACGTCTCGAAGAACGCGCCGAGCGCGCGCGAGGTGGCGCTCTGCACGGCGAGCGCTGCGCTGTATTCGAGCGCGCTCATCTTGCGAGCGGCCTGAACGGCGAGCCACACGATCGGCTCCAAGTTGTCAGGGCCGCCCTTGCGCCCCGTCATCGCCTCGATGCCCGCGACCTGCCCGCCCGCGCCCGCGATCCAGATCGTGATGAACGCGCTCAGGTACGCACCGTAATCGAGCTGCGGCGCGCGCAGCTCGACGTGATGCCCCATCCCTTCGAGCAGCTTCGCGACGCGGTTCGTCTCGGCGGAGATCTCGGGTGACGGCGTCACGCTTCCGAACGCGCCGCTCGCGACCGCGATGCGCAGCTTGCCGGCGGGCCGGCCCACCTCTTCGAGGAACGGGCGCTCCGGCTTCGGGAACGGAAACGCTTCGCCCGGCGCGGCGCCGAACATCAGGTCGAGCGCAGCGGCGGTATCGCGCACGCTGCGCGAGTTCACGAGCTCGGCGACGATCGACGCGAGCAGGTGATCGGCTTCCGGCGCCAGCGTGACCATGCCGCGCGATGTCTTCAGGCCGACGTTTCCGCAGAAGCTCGCGGGAATCCGGATCGAGCCACCGCCGTCGCTCGCGTGCGCCATCGGCAGAATGCCCGACGCGACGATCGCTGCGGCGCCGCCGCTCGATCCGCCCGGTGTGTGCCCGAGGCTCCACGGATTGCGCGTCACGCCTGTTAGGGTCGATTCGGTCTGCATCGTGAAGCCGAATTCGGGCGTCGTCGTGCGCGCGAGCGGCACGAGCCCCGCACGCAGGACGCGCTGCGCGATCACGGTGTCGTGCGG
>DASTOI010000310.1:0-6743 GCA_035762585.1 Myxococcota bacterium | reverse complement strand
CGCACATGTTGGGAAGAGAAGGACAGGGCTGGCGCGTCGCGATCACGACGCTGATGAACGAGCGCGTGGCGATCGGGGGCGGCGGCTCGAAGAAGAAGGGCGGCGGCGCGATCGCGCAGCTCGTGAAGCTGTGGCAGACGCGCCGCCAAGGCGCGCTCTCGCCGGCGCAGGAGGCGCTGCTGCGCGACCGCGTGACGCGTAGCTGGATGGACAACGAGCTCCTGCGCATCACGACGCAGCGCGCGCGCGCCGCGCAGAAGCAGGGCAACCCCGGGCCCGAGGGCTCGGTCGGCAAGCTCTGGCAAGCCGAGATCAACAAGCGGATGTGGGAGACCGCGCTCGACGTGTTGGGGACGGACGGGCTCGCGTTCGAGGCGGGCTACGCGCTGCGCCAGGGCGAATTCGACGTGCGCACGCCCGAGGCGCTCGCGAAGTATCAGTTCCTGCGCTCGCGCGCGAACTCGATCGAGGGCGGCACGTCCGAGATCATGAAGAACATCCTCGGCGAGCGCGTGCTCGGCCTGCCCGGCGATCCCCGCGTCGACAAGGACGTCCCGTGGAAAGACGTCCCGCGCTCGTGACCGGGGACGTTCTTTAAGTAGTTAAGAAACCTCACCCGCGGGAAGACTTTCTCAACTTCTCAAAGAACGTCCCCGCTTGGAGAGCAGCTGATGCCCGCTGACTTCGTTTTCACTGATGAGCACCACGAGCTGCGAAAGACCGTGCGCGCATTTCTCGAGAAGCGGTCGGATGAGAAGGCGGTTCGCGCGTTGATGGCGAGCGCGCGCGGCTACGACCCCGAGGTCTGGAAGCAGCTCGCCGAGGAGCTGGGGCTCGCCGGCCTGATCATTCCGGAAGAGCACGGCGGCGCGGGCTTCGGCCCGATCGAGCTGCTGATCGCGATGGAAGAGATGGGACGTGCACTGCTCTGCGCGCCGTTCCTCGGCACGTCGGTATGCGCGGCGCGCGCGCTGCTCGAGTGCGCGGACGGCGTCACGCAAAAGGAGCTGCTCGCGAAGATCGCCGCGGGGGCGGCGGTCGTCAGCGTCGCGCACGCGGAGCCGAACGGGCGCTGGGACCTCGCGGGCATCACGCTGCGCGCGAAGGGCGTGGGCCCGAGCGTGACGCTCGACGGCGAGAAGACGCTGCTGCTCGACGGGCACGTCGCCGACGTGCTGCTCGTGGTCGCGCGCGGCGACGCCGGCCTCGAGCTGCTGCGCGTCGACGCCGGCGCGGCGGGCCTCACGCGCGAATCGATTCCCGCGCTCGACCTGACCCGCAAGCTCGCGCGCGTGCGCTTTTCGAGGACCCCCGCGACCCGCGTCTCGAGCGGCGATCAGACTGCGAATCTCGAGCGCGTGCTCGCGTTCACGTGCGCCGCGCTCGCGGCGGAGCAGGTCGGCGGCGCGCAGAAGTGCCTCGAGCTCGCGACCGACTACGCGAAGAGCCGGCTCCAGTTCGGGCGCCCGATCGGCAGCTATCAGGGCATCAAGCACAAGTGCGCGGAGATGCTGGTCGCGGTCGAGATGGCGAAGTCGGCCGCCTACAACGCGCTCTTCATCGCCGCGGCGAACGAGCCGGACTTCGTCGAGGCCGCGCATCTCGCGAAGGCCTACTGCTCCGAGGCGTACTTCCATGCCGCCGCCGACAACATCCAGATCCACGGCGGCATGGGATTCACGTGGGAGGCCTCGCCACACCTTTACTTCAAGCGCGCGAAGGCCAGCGACCTGTTGTTCGGCGACGCCGCGCATCACCGCGAGGAGCTCGCGAAGCACGTCGGGCTCTGAGCGTGTCCGAAGGCGCGGGGCGCTGGCCGCGTCCACGGTTCCGGTTTCCTCCTCGGTCTGCTAGCCCAGCGCGAGAGCGGAGGACGGCGATGTACGACCGACGCGAGTTCTTGCGACGCAGCGCGGCGCTCGGAGCGGCGCCCCTTCTCCTCCAGGTCGCGAGCGACGCGGCCGACGCCACGACGCCCGCTCCGGAGGTGCGTCGCCGCGTGCCGCTCGGGCACACCGGGCTCACGATTCCGGACATCGGCTTCGGCTCGTCGCGGCTCTCCGGCGACGTCGCGCTCGTGCAGCACGCGCTCGCGCGCGGGATCACGTACTTCGACACGGCCGAGAGCTACGCGAGCAGCGAGTCCGAAGCGACGCTCGGCCGCGCGCTCGCCGGGCGCCGCGACGACGTCGTGCTCGCGACCAAGACGAGCGGCGGCGCGCACACGTCGCGCGCCGAGCTCGCGGCGGCGCTCGACGGAAGCCTGCGCCGGCTCCGCACCGACCGCGTCGAGATCTACTTCAACCACGCGGTGAATGACCCGGCCCGGCTGCGCAACGACGAGTGGCTCGAGTTCGCGTCGCGCGCGAAGCAGCAGGGCAGGATCCGCTTCACGGGGATGTCCGGGCACGGCGGTCGCCTGGTCGAGTGCCTCGAGCTCGCGCTCGCCGAGAAGCTCGTCGACGTCGTGCTGGTCGCGTTCAACTTCGGCCAAGACCCGGCGTTCTTCGAGCGCTTCACCGGCAGCTTCGACTTCGTCGCGACGCAGCCCGAGCTGCCGCCCGTGCTGCGCAAGGCAAAGGAGCAGGGCGTCGGCATCGTCGCAATGAAGACGCTGCGCGGAGCGCGCCTGAACGACATGCGCCCGTACGAGCGCGGCGGCGCGACGTTCGCGCAGGCCGCGTTCCGCTGGGTGCTCGCGGGCGGCCTCGCGGATGCGCTGGTCGTGACGATGACCAGCCGCGAGCAGGTCGACGAATTCCTGGGCGCGTCCGGCTGGACCGCGCTGCATCGCGAAGACGCCGCGCTGCTGCGCCGCTATGCGCGCCGCACCGAGACGTCGCAGTGCCGTTACGGCTGCAGCGACTGCGCGGGCGCGTGCCCGCACGGCGTCTCGATTCCCGACGCGCTGCGCGCGCGGATGTACGTCGAGGATTATCAGGCGCCCGACTTGCTCGGCGCGGCGCTCGCGGAGGCGGGCAACGTCGCCGCGTGCCTCGGCTGCGACGGTTCGCCATGCGCGAGCGCGTGCCCGCACGGCATCGAGATCGGCTCGCTCACGCGGCGGGTGGCCGCGCTGGCGTGAGCCGCGTACCGCTCCCGGGGCCGCGTGCGATCGCGCTCGTCGCCGCCGCCTGCTGCATGCTCGGTTGTTACGTGGTCTCGACGCACGAGCTCCGCGGCGAGGCGCCGATCGCGCTCGATCCCGCGCTTGCCGGCGCGTGGCGCGCGCTCGACGACGACGGCGAGGCCACCGAAGCCGACGCGTTCACGTTCACGTCGCACGGCGATCACTACGTGCTCGCGATCGTCGGTGAGGAAGAGGTCTACGAGGTGACGACCGCGCGGCTCGGCGGACATCGCTACGCGAACGCGGTGGAGATCGGCGACGAGGGCGGGGCGATTGCGCTGTTCCGTTACCACGTGGAAGGGGACGAGCTCCAGATCGCGTCGCTCGATCGCGATGCCGTCGCCCGCTACGCCGCGCGCGGCGAGCTCATCGTCAGTGGTGACGTCGCCGACCCTGCGCGTCCGCTCGTGCTCACCAGCTCGAGCGCGCAGCTCGAAGCACTCCTGCTCGCACACGGTCCGCTCGAGCTGTTTCCCGGCCCGGGCCAGTCCGCGTTCCGCATCGCGAAAAGGTGACGGCGGCGCCGCGCGGCGGGGTCGCGCGGCGCCGCCGTGTGGGTCACGCCGTCGCGGATGGACCCCCAGTGCGACGGCGCCCCAACAACGCGAGACCGAGCAGGCCGGCGGCGAGCGTCAGCGACGCCGCGGGCTCGGGCACGGCCGCCCAGCCGAAGCCGTGCTGAAACGAGCCGAGCGAAGCGATGTCGCCCGGCATCAGCGCGAACAGCTGGACGTTCGCGAGCGCGTCGAGGAACGACGCGCCTCCGAACGCGGCGCCGGCCGTGGTTCCCGTTCCCCCGCCTTGGGTGAGCAGGATTCCGAAGCCGGCCCCGTTCGAGAGCCCGCTGCTCGCGATCGCGAACGCGCCCGAGCCGAACGCGAGCCCGCTCCCTTGCAGCAGCGCGCTCGTGAGCTCGAGCCCCGCGCCTGCGGTGACGCGATACGCGAGCGTGAGCGCGCCGAACGCGGCCGGCCCGAGCACGCCGAGCGGACCGCTCACGATGAAGCCGCTCGCGGTCGGCAGTACGGCGTACTGCGACAGATCGGCGGGCAGCGCGCCCGAGAGCGCGATGCTGCCGGCGGCGAACTCGAAGGTGAGCTCGCCACCGCTGTTCGTGAAGCTCGCTCCGGCGTTCAGGTCTTGGAGCGTGAGCGCGCTGCTCGCGAGCGGAGCCGCGAGCACGAGAGAGAACAGAAGCGCAGAGATACGACGCATGGGCCCTCCTCGGCACGTCGCGCCGCACGGAATGCGCGGCGATGCCCAGGAGATCGGCGCGGGCGCGCGCGCTCAGTGTGAGGCGGCGCGCGGAAGCGCGGCCGCACGGTGCCCGCACGCGCGCCGCGCGGCAGCGGCAACTGCGACGGAGGACACGCCTAATCTCGTTCGCTCATCACAGCTCGCCAGCGTTCCAAGAAGCGCGCCGAATCCGGCTCCGCGTGCAGCGCGACCCACGTGTCGTCGCCGAGACGCGCGCGCGCGGCGAGGTTTCTCCTCGCATCGCGTCCGACGGGCCAGCGCAGCGCGCCGTCTTTCGCCAGCGCCGCGTCCGCGACGGCCTCGCCGACCGCCTCCGCGCTCGATCCCACCTCTGCGTCGCGGGCGAACACCGAGCCGGTCCGCTCGTAGAGGGTCTGATAAGCGGTGCCGCGCGGCCACGGCGCGGACTTCTGCTGCGCCGCGGTGAACGTGAGGCCGGGCTCGACGATCGCGACGCGGATTCCGAACGGCGCCACCTCGAGCGCGAGCGCCTCGAGCGCCGCCTCCGCGGCGAACTTCGACGCGCTGTAGGCCGCGTTCGTCGGGTGCACGATGCGGCCCGACTGCGAGGTCACCGCGACGATCGCGCCCGAGCCGCGCTCGCGCAGATGCGGCAGCACCGCCTGCGCGCAGCGCACGACGCCGAGCGCGTTCGTCTCGTAGAGCGCGCGGAACACCGCGAGCGGCGTCTCCTCGAATGCGGCGCCCTGATGGAAGCCGGCGTTCGCGACCAGCACGTCGATGCGGCCGTGGGCTCGCAGCGCGTCCGCGACCGCGCGCTCGACCGAGGCGTCGTCGGTCACGTCGAGCCCCATCAGCTCGAGCGGGAGACGCTCGCGCTCCGCCGCTTCGCGAAGCGATGCGCCGCGCGCGAGCTCGCGCATCGTCGCGATCACGCGCTGCCCCCGCCGCGCGAGCGCGAGCGCAGCAGCGCGGCCGATCCCCGTGCTGCAGCCGGTGACGAGGACGACCCGCGTCAACGCCCGCTCACCGCGAATGGGTGATCGGGCTCGTGCACGCGCAGAAGCTCGATCACGTTGCCATCCGGATCGCGCCCGTACGTGAACGTCAGATCCGAGGTCGACTGCGCCTTCGAGTGGAAGCGCATGCCGAGTGCTTCGCAGCGCGCCTGCTCGGCCGCAACGTCGTCGACGAGGAAGCAGATGTGCGTGAAGCCGTGATCGCAAGCGGGCCGATCGGGCGCCTGCGGCGCCGGCGCCGGATGGCTGAACTCGAAGAGCTCGAGCATCGAGTCGCCGCGCCGGAGCATCACCGCCTTCGCCGCGCAATCGGGCAGCCCGATCACGCCATTGATCATCGCGACGCCGCGCGGCCAGCCGAACTCGCGCACGCACGCGAAGCCGAACACGTCGCGATAGAACGCCGCGAGCCGCTCGAGGTTCGGCGTCGAGATCGCGGTGTGGTGCAGCCGCATTTCTCACCTCCGCGGCGCACTATGGCATGCTGCGCGCAGCCGGAGCCGAGCGGAGGTCGCAAGAACGGGACGCAGCGCCTGAACGCGGCTCGAGAAGCCGCAAGCCGTCCAGCGCCGCGCGGCGGCGCAGACGGCGCGCAGCGAGGCGAAGTCCACGGAGCCGAGCGGAGCTCGGAAGAGAATGGGCATCACGCATCGAACGTTCGTCAGCTACATCGACCGCACGCGCGATTATTACGGCGCGCAAGGTTACGAGCGCCCGTACGTTTGGGCGCGGCACACCGATGCGCCCTTCACCCCGCTCGCGAAGCCGCTCGCAGAGTCGCGCGTCGCATTGATCACGACCGCGAGCCCGTGGCGCGACGAGAAGCCGGTCGACGGCGTGCTGCGGGGCGGCAAGCAGGTCTGGTCCGGCCCGAGCGCCGAGCCGCCCGAGCGCCTCTTCACCGACGACCTCGCATGGGACAAGCAAGCAACCCACACGCGCGACACCGAGAGCTACTTGCCGCTGCGGCGGCTCGCCGAGTATGTCGCCGCCGGCCGCATCGGCGGCGTCGCGCCGCGCTTCCACGGTGTGCCGACCGATTACTCGCAGCGCCGCACCACCGAGCAGGACGCGCCCGAGATCCTCGCGCGCTGCCGCGCCGACGGCGCGGACGTCGCGCTGCTCGTCCCGCTTTGACCCGTCTGCCACCAGACCGTGAGTCTGGTCAGCCGCCACCTCGAAGCGAACGGAATCCCGACCGTCGTGATCGGCTCCGCCAAGGACATCGTCGAGGAGTGCGGCGTCGCCCGCTTCGTCTTCAGTGACTTCCCGTTAGGCAATCCCTGCGGCAAGCCCGACGACGCCGAGATGCAACGCGCAATCGTCGGCATCGCGCTCGACCTTTTCGAGAGCGCCCGCCTCCCGCGCACCACCGT